>JAHRWI010000116.1 GCA_019090225.1 Porticoccaceae bacterium | reverse complement strand
GAGGTCATATCGAAGGATTTGGATTTACTCAGGTTCGACAAATATATTGGTAACGAAGAATGTCGGTTAGCACCCGGCGACATATAACCCATGAACGCGCGATCAGTATCTTCTTTGATGACGGTGACCTGATTGTCATAGCGACCCAGGTAAGCCATGGCATCTGCGGCATTGCGGCCAGACAACACGGAGCCTGAAATCACTCTCGAATCATCGCTTTTTAGTTGCCCTGCAAGCATGCTGCCAAGACTTGCACCGACGCGCGTCCGCACTAATCTGGGCGATTCGACCTGAGGCCCCGCAAAGGCAATGACCCTTTCAGTGGGAATACGGCCCGTAGTAAAAAACTGCCCAAAGGCTATAACGTCCTGATAGCCAATATGCCAAACCTGCTTTTCACCAACAATGGGGTCAACAAAATGGATATGGGTACCAACCAGTCCGGCTGGGTGGGGGCCATCAAATTCATGAACACTGACACCACCTACCGCAGCCAGACCCGCGTTTGGCCCTGTGCAGAGATTGACCGCACCTTCGGTCAGGCAAGTCAGAACTTTTAGTCCGTTTTGGAAATCAGCGCTGCGCTCGGCAATCACTACCGCCGGATCTGCGGCCAGCGGGTTAGTGTCGATAGCGGTAACAAATATGGATTGAGGCTTCGCATCAATTGCCGGCACTTTCGAATAAGGCCGGGTTCGCAGGCTAGCCCATAGACCAGAAGCCAACAGATTCTCGACCGCTTTATTGTGATCCAGATTTTCTAACTGCGCTTCAGAGAAAGTTTCAAAGGTATTTTCTTCGTCACCATCTAGAGTGACCACGACTGAAAGCAAGCGGCGGCGTTCGCCACGATTTATAGCCTTGACCACACCGGCACCAGGAGAAGTAAAGCTCACACCAGGGTTTTGTTTATCTGTAAACAAAACCTGGCCCAACTTAACTCGAGCACCTTCCTTAACCGCCATTGTTGGTTTCATGCCGACAAAGTCTGGACCGAGTACTGCAACTTCTTTATGTACCGGGCCATCGTAGATGGTCTGTTCGGGGGCACCTGAAATAGGCAAGTTCAATCCCTTACGGATCTTTATCATAGAAAGCATTCCCACGTTATTCCGACATCATTCCGAACATATTCAGCGTTTATTGACAACACATTCGCCTGCACCGGAGCAAAGTTACTGCTCGGTGTCTGACTTCCGGGCGGCCTGAGCCACCCTGGGGGAGGCACCAGTCAAACTACGCTAAATCAGCTGGTACAAACGGGCGGAAATTATATAGAGATCAGAGCCGCTTGACTAGGAAAGACAGGCTATCATCTGTATGCAATTCATTTTATCTGCAAAAAACCAATCAACACCAACTCGCCACCCCTGTTTATGCAGCTTATCGATTGATTATTTCGCCAGCGGGAACATTCGCCAGTTGACCCCGGCCATTTGCTCAAGACAACGCACTACCTGACAACTATAACCAAACTCATTATCGTACCAACAGTAGAGCACACAGGCGTTACCATCGACGATGGTGGCTCTTGAGTCAAACACGCAAGCATGACGATCACCGACAAAATCGCTGGACACCGCCTCGCTCGACTTGGTGTAACCAATTTGTTGTTGCAGGGGCGAGTGCAGTGCACTGCGACGCATAAATTCGTTGAGTTCTTCGACGTCGGATTCCCGACCCAGCTGTAAATTCAATATCGCCATGGACACATTTGGCGTCGGCACCCGTATGGCATTGCCAGTTAATTTTCCGCCTAACTCAGGAATCGCTTTCGCTACCGCTTTGGCGGCACCGGTTTCGGTCAAGACCATATTCAAAGGCGCACTGCGACCACGGCGCTCGCCTTTGTGATAATTATCGATGAGGTTTTGGTCATTGGTGTAAGCATGAACCGTTTCGACATGGCCACTGTTAATACCGTATTCGTCGAGCAAGGCCTTGAGCACCGGCACGATAGCATTAGTGGTACACGATGCTGCCGATACTATTTTACTCTCGGTGGTAATCTCGTGATGATTAATGCCATAAACAACGTTGGGGATACTGTCTTTACCCGGCGCCGTCAATATGACTTTTTCTGCACCAGGGCAATTAAGATGCCGGCCCAGACCCTCTTCTGTTCGCCACAGCCCAGTGTTATCCACCACAATGGCGTTTTTAATATTGTATTTAGTGTAATTGACTTGCTCGGGCGCATCGGCGTAAATAATCTGAATTTCGTTGCCGTTACAGACTAATTTATTTTCCTCAGCAATGACTCTGATAGTGCCTTTGAAAGGACCATGGACAGAATCCCTACGCAATAGGCTGGCGCGTTTTTTGAGATCGTCATCACTGCGGCCATCGCGCACCACAATAGCCCGCAAACGCAATTGATCGCCACCGCCGGTTTTGGCGATCAGCAAACGTGCCAACAGCCGCCCAATGCGGCCGAAACCGTATAGCACAACATCCTGAGGTTCTGGCAAAGGCTTGCGAGTACTGCCAATATCCTCACCGATCTGATCCTGCAGAAAAGCTTCCCTTCCGCGGCCGTTGGCCTGCTCCTGATACTGAACAGTCAACTTGCCGATATCGATATGAGCGGGACCCAGATCCATATCTGCCAACGCTTCAATCATCGGAAAAGTTTCAAATTCAGACAGCTCATTCTGTTCAATCTGACGAACAAAGCGGTGCGCCTTCATTAAGTCTGTCACCGCCAGGTTGACCATATTGCGGCCATAAATGTAGAGAGACACGTTCTTTTCTCTGTACAACTTACCAATGACCGGGATCATGGCTTCTGCTAGGGCTTCCCGGTCTTTCCAATCTCTAAAAAAGTCCGTGGGCTGGGGTCGTATCACTGTTGGTTACCTGCTCGTCGTTACAAGGTGGCTGTTTTAAGGGCGGCTATTATCGTGATTCGTCCTCCCTAGTGCAATAATAAGTCGAGACAAATACTGAGCAGAAACACATCCCGGTGCTCATGTCGGCCTTTAGAGAGGAAAGAAAACCATGGATGCGACATTGTGCGTCACGGTCGTAATCAGACGATCATTTTGTTGTGAGACGATCACCGCCATCATGTCCTGGAGGGCGATAAGTTTACCGAACAGACGTTCAAAACTCAGGTTATCGACCTCCCCCGCCAGGCTATTTGTGAGCAATAGCGGCTTCGAGGTATTGCCTTGAAGATGACCGAGCTGCCAGATCAGAATTTCGACGTTGCGAGCACTTTGATACAGCTTTTGCTCATTAAGCTGATCGAACATATAGGATTCTGAGCGATACTCGTAGGCATTGCGAATCATACCGTTCAAACCCGCCATTAAGGCCAGTATCCGGTCCCCACGAAAATTGCTATCCAGCGCCAGGCTGAGAGCCTTTGTTCCCTCCGCAAAATCTAATTCGGCAAACCTGACTCGCCCGGTCGGGCCAAACAACTGCTCGCTACGCAGCTCAATAGTCATGCCAGGGGCTTTCGATAACTCTGATGGGTTGCGCCGATAGAGTTTTTTAGTCAAATCCTTTAGTAAATTTTGAGTTTCCCGGTAATGGGCGTCGGCGACAAAATCTATATCCCCTTTAGCCAGGTTCTTAACGTTAAAATAAGAACCCCTAAAGCCACCACTGCTGCAAGCACTCATCAAACTAACTGTGATCATTGCTAACACAACAAACACAGTGAGCTTTGTGATTCTCATAGAACGACTTACTAGCACGTTTAAAACCGACTCTTTGACAATAATTTTTTCAACTTCATATTCAGAGACTTCAAACCTTCGACCGTAAACTTTGTGACCTTGCCCATCCGGGCCGTTACAATAGCGTATTTTTCAGCCCAGGCGCTCTATGTCCTCAGCTATATCTAACTCTACTTCTCTGGCAAATTTGCCAGTAAATCCCGCCACCAAACCCGGCGACCGACGCCAGTGGAGTCAGCTCCATGGTGCTGCCGGCACCCTGGCTATGATAACAGCGGCTGAAGCCCACGATGGCTTAACCATTATCCTGGCTAACTCGGCAAAGTCCGCAGCAACCCTGGACAATGAGTTTAACTTTTTTAGCGCAAGGACAGCTGGGGAAGACGGTGATAATCACAGCGCCAGCGACCTTCCCGTCCTGCACTTCCCCGACTGGGAAACCCTGCCCTACGACCTGTTCTCCCCCCATCAGGACATCACCTCGGAACGGCTGGCGACCCTCTATCGTTTGCCGGGTTTAGCTAAGGGCATATTAGTGGTACCCATCACCACCGCGATGCATCGCCTGGCACCACCTGAATTTGTCGCTGGCAATAGTTTTATCTACAAGGTCGGTGGCAGTCTCGACATCAACGCCTTGCGCCAGCAGCTTCAGTTAGCCGGTTATCGCAGTGTCGATACCGTCAGCGACCATGGTGAATATGCGGTACGCGGTGCCTTGATAGACGTGTTCCCCATGGGTTCGAAATTACCGATTCGCATCGATTTATTCGGCGATGAAATCGAAACCCTGCGCAGCTTTGACCCCGAAACCCAGCGCACCGCAGAAAAAGTCTCCTCGATTGATCTGCTTCCCGGCAGGGAATTCCCTCACAATACCGATGGTATCAAACGCTTTTTGGACAACTGGCATGATCAATTCGATGTCGATCCTCGCGCCTGCCAAGTTTATCAGGACATCAAGGTAGGTATGCTGCCCAATGGTATCGAATATTATCTGCCGCTGTTTTTTGACCATTGCGCCACCCTGTTCGACTATTTACCTGGCAACACATTGGTCTTTGCAGAAGCGGGCATCAATGAAGCCGCACAGAACTTTTGGCATGAAACCAACGAACGCTACACCGAGTACGGCGTTGACCCTACCCGACCCCTGTTAAAACCGAGCCAGGTTTTTGTACCCGTCGAAGAGTGGTTCTCCGCCCTGGGCAAATTTCCCCGCACTGACCTGCAATCCCTGCCCGCCGACTCGCCACCTGCCCAAGCCCAGTGTTTCGTCAGCTCCTCCCTGCCCGACGTCAGTATCGATGCCAAAGCAGAACGACCGCTGGCCAAACTGGAGCAATATCTACTCAAGCACCAAGGTAAGGTGCTGATATGTGCCGAGTCAGCGGGCCGCCGTGAAGTACTACTGGAGCTACTAGCGACAATTAAGGTAGTCCCGGAGGCTGTCGCATCCTGGGCCGAGTTTATGGCTGCCGACGCCGGTGATGCCACTGCTGACAATAGCGCGGAGAAAGCCGTCTACATTTGTGTCTTCGCCCTCGAACGTGGTCTCGAAATCGACCAGGCATCCCTGAGCCTGATCAGTGAAACCGAGCTGTTTGGTCAGCAGATTTTGCAACGACGACGACGACATCGCTCTCAGGACAACAGCGACCAGGTCATCAAGAATCTCACCGAGCTGCAATTGGGCGCAGCGGTCGTGCATATCGATCACGGAGTTGGGCGTTATCAAGGTCTCAAGATCATCGATGTCGGAGAGGAACCTCAGGAGTTTCTCACCCTCGCCTACGCAGACGACGCCAAACTCTATGTGCCCGTCGCCAACCTGCATGTAATCAGCCGCTACAGCACTGGCAACGATGAGCACGCCCCCTTGCACCGGCTGGGTAGCGAGCAGTGGCAAAAAGCCCGGGACAAAGCCGCACGGCAAATCCGTGATACCGCCGCCGAGCTATTAGGGATTTACGCCAAACGGGCTGCTAATAAAGGTTTTAAATACGAAGTTGCCCTGGACGACTACCGGGCTTTTAGTGCCGAATTCCCTTTCGAGGAAACCCCCGACCAAATCGATGCCATCACAGCGGTACGCGACGATATGGCCGGTGAGCAGCCGATGGACAGGCTTATTTGCGGTGATGTCGGCTTTGGCAAAACCGAAGTCGCCATGCGCGCTGCCTTCCTGGCCGTGGCCAATAGCAGGCAGGTGGTTATCCTGGTGCCCACCACCTTGTTAGCTCAGCAACACTACGATAACTTTCTGGATCGCTTTGCCAACTGGCCCGTTAACATTGATGTTATCTCGCGCTTTAAAACCGGCAAAGAGCAAAACAGCGTTATAGATAAGGTTAATAACGGCGAAACCGATATTCTGATCGGCACCCATAAACTCCTCAACCAACAAATTGATTACCCCAATCTCGGTTTGTTGGTCATCGATGAAGAACACCGTTTTGGCGTTAATCAAAAAGAAAAGCTCAAAGCTCTGCGTAGCGAAGTCGATATCCTGACCCTTACCGCCACGCCCATTCCCCGCACCCTGAACATGGCCATGGGCAGCCTTCGTGACCTGTCCATTATCGCCACCCCACCGGCCCGGCGTTTATCGGTGAAAACCTTCGTCCATCAGAGCGATAAACGCATGGTTCACGAGGCGATTTTGCGCGAACTACAGCGCGGCGGGCAAGTATATTTTTTGCATAACGACGTTAAAAGTATTGATCGAGCTGCAGCAGAGCTAGCCGAGCTGGTACCCGATGCCCGTATCGCCATCGCCCATGGGCAGATGCGTGAGCGTGATCTGGAAAAAGTCATGACCGATTTTTACCATCAGCGCAGCAATATTCTGGTTTGCTCGACGATCATCGAAACCGGCATCGATGTGCCCACAGCCAATACCATTATTATCAACCGTGCCGACAAACTCGGTCTCGCTCAGCTGCACCAATTGCGCGGTCGGGTCGGCCGCTCCCATCACCAGGCCTATGCGTATTTACTCACCCCACCGCCCAAACAAATGTCTACCGATGCCCACAAGCGTCTTGAAGCCATTGCCGCTGCCGATCATCTCGGCTCAGGCTTCACGCTGGCCACCCATGATCTGGAAATTCGTGGCGCGGGAGAATTGCTCGGCGATGGCCAGAGTGGTCATATCCATAGCATTGGCTTTTCACTCTATATGGAGTTATTAGAGCGGGCCGTCGATGCGGTTCGCAAAGGCGAGACACTGGAAGTCGATGCCAGCTTGCGCGCCAGCGCTGAGGTAAATCTAAATATCCCCGCGCTGATTCCGGAAGATTACGTACCGGATATTCACAACCGCCTGATTCTCTACAAGCGCATCGGCAATACCACCAGCGCTGGCCAGATAAGAGAACTCCAGGTCGAAATGATCGACCGCTTTGGCCTCTTACCCGACTATGTGAAAAACCTTTTTCAGGTGACCGCGCTTAGACAGCGTATAGATAAACTCGGTATTAGTCGTCTCGACGCTGGGCCTGCCGGAGGTAAGATTGAGTTCCGCAAGCAAACCACCATCGAACCGATGACTATTGTCGAGATGGTGCAAGGCTATCCCGATATTTATCGATTGCAGGGTGCCACCGAACTCAAATTTAAATACGATATGTTTAGCGCTGAAGATCGCCTCGAAGTGGTTTCAGAAGTGCTCGATCAATTAACGCCACAGCAGCAGGTCGCATGATGCCGTTTTTCAAATACATTCCTGCCAAAACAAATCTGCTGGTAGCGCTCCTGGTCCCTTTCTTATTCTTGTTATCAAATTTTGTTTATGCACAAAAATGGTACCAGGTAGAAGTACTTGTTTTTACACAAAGCGATAGCTTCGGTGACGAGACATCGCTACCCGAAGCAAAACTCAAGTATCCGCTAAATTGGGTCGAACTCGCTGCCGCCGGGAGCAACAACAAATTCACCGCAGTCAATAAAACTGCGCGACGCCTAAACCCCGACGCTTACACACTGAATAGCACGGGGGTCTATAAAGTGCTCTACCATCAAGCTTGGCGACAGCCCGGCATTAGTCCACGCAATGCTCCCTGGCTGATCGTCAGCGGTGGCAGGACTCTCGGGGATCATCGTGAGCTAGAAGGCAGTATCCGATTGCATTTATCGAGTTATTTACACCTGGAGACCAATCTTTGGTTATTGAATCCGGCAAACAATGCTTCGACAGTTTTAGACTACTCATCCCCAGGACAAGCTGGCTTTCGATCAAAACGTCTAAGCACTAACGATGTGCCGATATCACCGTTACGCTCTAAGGGCAATCAATCATCGGGGGCTTTCGGAGGCGGCCCTGCCTATGGCCTAAGCGGATCAACAAGAAGCCCAGCAATTGAACTCAGCCGTATTGATGCTCTTCACCAATCGGAACGTTTACAGCTCGGCAAAACCCATTATCTGGATCATCCAAAGATGGGAGTTCTGATTAAAGTGGTGCGAACCAAGGCTCCCGGCGCAGCGGCTACTGCTTCACCAGCGCCGCTGCAAACATCCCCTCTGCAACCCTCCCCGCTGAAAAACGTACCGGAGACTCAAGCGCCCTAAGCCCAACACACCAGACTACTAAGCCAACTTGTTGCCGAGAACACGTCCCGCATGTTTAGGCACTGACAATCTGCTGTGAGCTTCCAGAGCGGCATCAATACGCTGTCGGGTTGATGCCGGGAACGCCGCGCTTTTACGTTTCTCCATATCCACATGTACCGCGAAACACTCATTCATGGCTACCGGGTTGCTGTCTTCACCTTCGTACATGTAGTGGATATAGCGCATGCGTTTATCATCGCAGTCGAGCAACTGGGTGGTAATACGCACTTCATCGCCGTCGAAAACTTCGCGCATATAATCGACATTAATACCCAGGGTAAACATTGAGCTGTTCATTTTTGCCCGGTAATCAAGGCCGATATCGAGACTGTCATAAAAATTGTCAGTGGCTTTATCAAAAGCGAGCACATAGAAGGCCAGATTCATGTGACCGTTATAGTCCACCCATTCGGGTAGCACGGTCATTATTGTTTCCACTAGCTTGTCTTGCATAGCATTTACTCCTCTCCGCTTAAGCTTTATCGATTAAGGGGTATCGCCCAAGCCTTAGAACAGAATCTCACAGCTTTCCCCTACGCTCATCGAAAAAACCCATCACATCGTGACGAAAGCCTGGCCAGTGAGCGTGATTGCCCTCGGCCTGACAAAACAATGTCCTCACCCCGTCAGCACATGCCTGGTATTCAACACAATCAGGATGAGCCTCTGAGACACTCGACTCACCGCACTGATTACAATTGGCCCACCAGGCTGCCACCTCACTGCCATAACCAGGAAAATGATTATCGCCCTGATTGTGTATCAACATAACATTGGTCGGGTCGGGGCATTCGTAAGCGAACATATCTTTGCCCTGCATGCCCATGGCACTGGGCGCAATCGCTGCGGGCGTGGTGCGCCGCTCTGCCATCACTGCGAGGGCATTAGACACCGTGCCGCCATCGGAGTGACCGGTGTAATAAACTTTATCGGCGGCAATACACCATCTGGCCATGACCTCGCCGGGAATAGTCGCCAATTCACCCAGGGCTTTCATACCCAGCGGCACACTGGCTGCATGAACCACGATATAACCCTGTTTGGTAGCCAGTCCCGTGAAGCCAATAAACCGTTCTGATAACTTCTCGTTAAAACCCGAAGGCGCCCAAACCACTAATAAAGGATGGGCAAAATCGCTGCGATAGTTTGTCGGTGTCGTGACATTAAAGCGTATGTTGTTTTTAGAATGCAGGATTTCATGGCTTGCCACTTGACCACCGCGAGCCTGGCATTGTTCATCGGCAGCGTAGGTCTCTGGATACATAAAAACCTGGGCTTCGATATATTCACCGCTGAAGCTATAGGTAAAATACACATAGACCAGCGCGGGGATAGCAATGGCCAACATCAACACGTAGGTCATTTGCACCGCTGACAAACCACTACTGTAGCGCTGCTTATTGATAAACACTTTCATTACCTGGTCTCTTCTTAATATGGTCTTAGTTGAGGTAACGCGATGACATGCATTCAGTTCAGTTCAGTTCAGTTCAGTTCAGTTCAGTTCAGTTCAGTTCAGTTCAGTTCAGTTCAAAAAAACTTGTAGCCCATACACCAGGGCACAATAACGCGCAGTTTTACCTATCAGCATAGCCACCAGGCTGGGTAGCCAGGCTAACCTGAGCCAACCGGCGGCAAGACATAAACCATCACCGATCAGCGGCACCCAGGACAACAACAAGATGGGGATACCCCAACGCCGTACCCTTGCCACAGCCAGCGATGAAGGCTCCTTATATTTACCTCGCTTGACAAGCGCTTGTTCGGACCAGCGGCCCAGACAATAGGTAGACATGCCACCCAGTGTGTTGGCCAGGCTGGCAACGGTCAGTAACGCAACAAGGCTTATCTGGTTTTGATCGACCAACAAGAGCAACAGCACTTCGGAGCTACCCGGCAACACCGTCGCCGACAGGAAGCTACTTAAAGCCAGGCCAATCAAACCGCCTTCAGGGCTTAATAAGACATCAAAAAAAGTCCACGGGGCAATATCTTCCACGCTGCTAGGTGTGCTTCTGCGTTACCAAAGCTGAGTTGCATGCCTCAGCCAGAACAGTATTCACCAGCGGCATGCGTTCAGCCATCACCTGAGTAATTTCTTCAAAGCTAATCAAGCGACCTGACTTCCCGGCGGCAGGATTAACCACCAGAGCCAAACAGGCATAGGGCAGGTTTTTCTCCCGGGCCAGTCCGGCTTCAGGCATACCCGTCATACCGACAATATCGCAGCCATCTCTTTCCATACGGGTGATCTCGGCGGCGCTTTCTAGTCGTGGCCCCTGGGTCGCACCGTAAACACCTTGCCTGGCGATATCACAGCCACTCTGCACGGCTGCATCAATTAATGCGGTTCTAAGTTCAGCATCATAGGGCTCAGTAAAATCCACATAGTTCAGGGCCACGTCGCTAGAGTCGGAATAAGTGTGCTCCCGACCCCAGGTGTAATCGACAATTTGCTGGGGCACCACCAAGCTACCAGCACCCAGGCCGTCATTAATTCCGCCGACCGCATTAAATGCAAAAATGCAACTGGCACCCAGCTCAGCAAGGGCGGCGATATTGGCACGATAATTTACTTTGTGCGGAGGAATGCCATGCTCATCGCTGTGACGGGCCAGGAATAATACCTTTTGCCCGCCCAGCTGACCGACCGTAATCAGGCTGGAGGGTTTACCCCAGGCGGTATCAATATCGACACGCTCTGTGATGTCTAAACCGGGCATCGCTTGCAAACCGCTGCCGCCGATAATGGCTGGCAGGTCAAATAGCTCTGCCACCTAACTCACCCCAGGGGGTTCAGTTACAAGGGCTTCGGGAGGCTCACCGACAATATGCAGAGTGGATGTTGGGAAGGCTATTTCAGCATCGTGGGATTCAATAATTGCCGCGATGTTTAATAAAATGTTCTGTTTAATCTCGTGGAATTGAACCCAGTCAGTCGTTTTGGTAAACGTGTAGATAAAAAAGTCCAGAGAGCTAGCGGCAAACTGATTGAAATTAACCATCAAGGTTAGCGTGGCATCGATATCCGGGTGGTTTTCCAACATGGTTTTAACGTCGCTGACAATGTCATTAACACCCGGGAGATCATCGTAGCGCACACCGATGGTTTCATAGATTCGGCGGTTGAGCATACGTGAGGGATTTTCTACCGAAATACTGGTGAATATGGCATTGGGAATATACAAAGGCCGCTTATCAAAGGTACGGATGCGGGTTAGGCGCCAGCCGATGTCCTCCACCGTGCCTTCGATTTCTTTATCCGGCGAGCGAATCCAGTCACCCACCGAAAAAGGCCGATCAAGATAAATCATCAGGCCACCAAAGAAGTTGGCCAATAAATCCTTTGCAGCAAAACCTACCGCTATGCCACCTATGCCGCCGAAAGCAAGAACACCACCGATGCTATAGCCAAATAATTGCATAGCGATCAAGGTCACGGTGATGATCACTGAAATTCGGGCCAGCTTGCCCACCGCCCTGACCGTAGTGGCATCGTAGGGATCAGACAGGTAGGCCGGATCGACGAGATTCTGTTCAGCGCGTTTGATGAAATTGACTAAAAATAGCGCACCGAGAAACAGCACCGCAACCCGGTTTACCGGCTCGACAAAATCGTACCAGGGAGATTCCATAACCCGAGCAACGATACCCGCCGCAAAATTAACACCCACCACCCACACCAGCCACACAGCGGGTTGTCGGCTGGCCTCTACCAGAGCGTCATCCCAAACATTCCGGGTCTTTCGCGCATGGCGGTCCAACGAGGCAAAGCCTTTATTGACCGCATAGCCGAGTAACAACACGACAAAAACAATAATGAATATTTCTATCCACCACACGGATGAAGTACCTGTCATTCCAACAAGCCAGTTTTCAAAGGTATCTAGCATCTAAGCGCCTTGCTTTATAGGAGACTTAATAGGAGTGAATCGCTGATCGTCATTAGACAATTCGTTTTAAGGTTTCAATAATACTCTGACGACGAGCATTGGTTTCTAGCTCTGACCATACCCAGCTACGCTGGGCTTTCATGGCACTGAGATTATCGACAGTCGAACGAGTGTCATCATCGTTTATCACTCGCGCTTCGAGAAATTCAAGCACGCTCAAAGCGCCCGCGCGATTATTACATACCAAAACCATATCGCAACCGGCGGCTAGCGCCAGGGCCGCTTTTTGCTGATAACCTCCAGCCACATCCGCGCCCTTCATCGATAAATCGTCGCTGAATATAAGGCCCTGAAAATCCAGCTCCTTGCGTAATATTTCCTGCAACCAAAAGTCTGAAAACCCTACTGCTTGAGCGTCGATATTAGGAAACACAATATGCGCTGGCATCACCGCCTGTAGGGATGGCGCTAATATCTTGAAGGGCTGCAAGTCGTGCTCGCGCAGAGTTTCCAACTCCCGTGGGTCGACAGGGGTTTCGAGATGACTGTCACCAACAACGCCGCCATGACCCGGAAAATGTTTGCCCGTAGCAGCCATGCCCGCCTCATGCATGCCGTCAATAAAATACTGTATGGCTCGGGAAGCTAGCGCTGGCTCATCACCAAAGGCTCGATTAGCTATCACCTCACAATGATCGCGATCCAGATCTAGTACCGGAGCGAAACTAAAATCGATACCACTAGCAATTACCTCAGCAGCCATTAGCCAGCCACAATCGTGAAGCAACTGACTGCCCTCTTCCTCGTCACGTCGATACAAATCACCAAGCAGCTGCATGGGCGGTAACAGAGAGTAGCCTTCACGCAGGCGTTGTACCCGACCACCCTCCTGATCAACCGCGAGTAATAAGGCCGGTCTGAGCGCCTTAATCTCGGCACTAAGAGCAGCAATTTGATCTCTCGATGCAGCGTTACGGGCAAAGAAAATCACCCCGCCGACCGCTGGGCGCAGCAGTAACTCACGCTCGTCGTTACTGAGTTCAGTTCCGACCAGGTCGAGCATTAAAGGTCCCGCAGTCATTTTATAGCTCACTCCTTAATAGCCCACTCGTTATAAGCCACGGATGGTGTTATTCGAAAAGTTATCTTGATTGTTGTATTGATAAGCGCGACCTTAGGCAGCCAGATGGGGGCTGTCAACGTCCAGACGGTAGAGATTTCCTTAGACGGGTTTTCTATTTGCAGGTTTAGACATATCACTGATCGGAATTTACCCAAAACCAAACGAACTTTAATATCAATGTGATGAGCACTTTTTGTAATGCAGTTTAGTTTGATCTAACGCAGAGGAAAGCGTTTTGCCTGTTCGAGCTTGATGATCTGATTGCCTTCCAGTGATATGTTCAACTCATAGCAATGACGTATTAATGTCGCTTAAAAAAAGACGTTGATGCAATACTACACGAGCACCCAAAAAGTAGCAGGACGCTTAGAACAACAACCGGAGGTACCCATGGCTAAAATACTGCCACAACTCAATGACTGGTATCAGGATGTCGAAGATGACGCACTGTTCGAGATTGTCGCCATAGATGAGCAGGAAGGCTATATCGAAGTCCAGTATGTGAATGGTGAAATAGGTGAGTTCGACTCTGACATCTGGGAACAGATGATAATCCTCAAAGCCCAGCCCCCGGAGGACTGGCGCGCCGCCTATGAAATCGCTGATGACAACCAGGCTAGTGATGGCACAGCGGCGTTCTCAATGGCCAACTGGGATGATCCTGTAGCCCATGTTGATCCTGAAGCTCAGCTGGGCGTTGAGGACAGTTAGTCTGATTCGAAATTAGCAGACGCTAACGGCAAACTATTACCCGGCCGCAACATCGTCAGGAATAGCCTCTGCCTTAATCGCACCATCCCGCTCCAACTGATCTATTTGATCATCCGAATAGGCCAGTAAATCTTTCAGTGTTTCCCGGTTATGTTCACCCAGGTAAGGTGCTTGCAGATCCAGATCATTGGCGTACTCAGAAAACCGTAGCGGCATGCCCGGCATCTGGAAGGTACCAAAACCACGCTCAGTGACGGTTCGAACTGTGCCCCGCTCAATTAAGTGGGGATGCTCCATGGCTTCTTTAAGAGTCAGCACTGGTGCCACGGGAATGCGTTTTTCTTCAAGTTTAGCAATGACATCGGCATCACTGTCACAACTCATAATCCAGCCTTCGATAATATCCACCAGCTCATACCGATTCTTAACGCGGTTATTAATTTTCGCAAAACGCGGATCAGTGGCGAGCTCAGGCATACCCATTACTTCCAGCAAAGCATCCCACTGGTGTAAGACCGCGATAATAATGATGTAACCATCATGGCCTTTAAAGGCACCCAGAGGCGACATCGCCGGACTGTGTGAACCACCTCGTGGTGGCTCAAAGCGACCTTCGCTGCCGCTGATCATCGCGACACTGGATTCATGGCAGTGGAAGTAACTATCTAGCAAAGAAATGTCCAGATGCTGCCCTGGCCCACCTTTGGCCTGGCGAAACAAAGCGGCATTGATCGCCGCCAAACCATGCACACCGGTCATCACATCACCCATAGCGACCATCGGCAGAATCGGCGGGCCATCTTTCTCACCGATCAAACCGGTCACACCGGCGTAAGCCTGGCCGATATAATCAAAACCGGGGCGATGTGCCAATGGCCCAGTCTGACCAAAAGTCGAAATGGAACACATAATAAGATGGGGGTTTATCTCGTGTACAGTCTCCCAATCCAGACCCATACGACCAATCACCCCCGGAGCAAAGTTTTCTACCAGCACGTCGAACTGAGGGATAAGGTCACGCAATATCTTTTGCCCGTCTTCCGTTTTCGGATCCAAGCAAAGGCTCTTTTTACCTCGGTTCTGAGATAAAAAATACGCTGAACGACCACCTTTTACGTAGCCAACACTACGTACCTGGTCACCCCTTGGGGCCAACTCCACCTTGACTACCTCGGCACCCATTTCCGCCATTAACCGGGTCGTCGTAGGACCTGCCAGGTGTTGCGTGAAATCCAGAACCCGAACACCATCGAGTACATGTTTATCAGTCATAATTGTCGCCTCCAGTGACTTTTATTTATTAATATGGATATCTTGCTTCTCTACTAAAATAGCTGCCTTCCAGAACTCTTATCGCCATTTAATTATTAGGGGGATATTGGCGAGGAAAAAACTATGGAAAAGATAATACAGCTATCAATCGGCGAGTACAGGGGAAAATATAGCTTTAGATTTATTTTAGGAACTTAGCAAGAGCCTCGCCCAGGCGACATTATTAAGCAGCGGGATAACGCTCAACAAAAACTTTTGTCGTCTCCTGGCAGGTAGATTCAAGAAGCTCGAGCAATTCATCCACACCTTGAATCGAATTGTCTCTGGCCCTGGCTTCAATCTCGCGGCTTAGCGCTGCGATTCGCATGGCTCCGACGTTTTCGCTGCCGGACTTCAAGCTATGAGCCACTTCACGCAGCTGATCTACATCCTGTTCACGCCCAGCAGTGGTAGTGTTTACCAGGTAGTCAGGCAAGGTGTTCAGGTATACAGACAACACTCTTTGCAGAAGCCCCTTAGTACCGTCAGGATCCATCTCTACGTACTTTTCCAACACCGAAGGATCTAACAAGGCAACTCCTCCCAGGGATTCAATCAGGTTTTGATCGATTGGAAAGGTGGCACCATTGCTGACTGGAGAATCGATTGTGGAATCAGCCACTGCCAATTCGGCTGCCGACTCTCTGGACAAGGGATTGTAATCGACGATCCATTTTTCTAGCACCGCAGCTAATTTATCGCGCGTAAAGGGTTTGCTAAGATAATCATCCATACCCGCCACGATGCATGCCTCTCTGTCTCCATCAACAACATTGGCGGTAAGCGCCACCACAGGTAACGAAGTATTTTTACCCTCATTGTTTTCAAACTGACGAATCGCTCGTGTGGCCTCATAGCCATCCATTTCCGGCATTTGGCAATCCATAAACACCAGATCGAATTGTTGAGATTGACAGGCATCAAGCGCTTCGCGACCATTTTCTGCAAGCGTAGTGTCGCAACCGAGGCTGTCGAGCATTAATAAAGCAACCTCCTGATTAACGGGCGCATCCTCGGCCAGTAACACCCGTGGCGCCACATGTGCTGCAATCTTATTAAATGTTTCGACACCGGTTTTTTCTGGTGATACTTCAGGTCTCGGTTTCCTGCGCTTTGGCACCCCGGTCTTATACGCACTATTAGCGCCCGCCAAATCCATCAGACTGTTATACAGATCGGACTGTCTAACTGGCTTTAATAGCCTGCTATCAATACCAAGACTTCGCGCTTCTTGTGGTGAGATAGTGTCGGAAACTGAACTCAGCATAATGATTTTCAGGCCGCGGAGACTAGAGTCTTGTCGAATATGTCTGGCCACTTCAAGACCATCCATGCCGGGCATGTGGTAATCCAGAATCAGCACGTCGTAATTAGCCCCAGACTGTCGAGCAAGCTGTAGCGCCTGGATACACTCTGACCCACCCTCTACTTCAAAGCCGCTCGCCCCCCATGCGCTTAACTGGTCCTTAATGATTTCTCTATTAATAGCCAGATCATCGGCAATAAGCACGCGAAGGCCTGTAACCCCGGCATTTCTACCGTTTAAATATTGTTGCTTATCCTCAGCGGGCATCGTCAAATCGAACCAGAATGTTGACCCCTTACCCATTTCGCTGTCTACGAAAATATCACCGCCCATCGCATTAATGAGACTTCGTCCGATCGCCAGGCCAAGCCCTGTTCCGCCAAAAACCCGTGTGGTAGAACCATCTGCCTGTCTAAATTTCTCAAAGATATGTTTAGCATTTTCCTTCTCAATACCTATACCGGTATCTTCGACTTCGAAACGTAAGGTGGCCTGGTCATTTTCGAGTTTATTCATTAAATCCACGCGCAGCTTGACTGTGCCTTCACTCGTGAACTTGAGCGCATTGCCAATAAGGTTAGACAGTACCTGTCGAAGCCTTGCTGAATCACCTTCGACAATTAACGAGCACTGCGGGACAACGTGGCAAATTAGCTCAACGTCCTTTTCCTGGGCTAATCCTGCGAAGGAACAAACCAATTCTTCCAAAAATTCACGCAGGTCAAACCTGCTGTAATTTAGCTCGAGTTTACCGGCTTCGATTTTTGAGAAATCCAGGATGTCACTAATGAGTCCTAACAACGCATCACTCGAAGAACTGATAACATCCAAAAATCGTTTCTGTTCGTTATTGAGCTCCGTCCTGGACAGGATATCTGTCATGCCCAACACACCATTGAGAGGTGTGCGAATTTCATGGCTCATGGTTGCCAGAAATTCACTTTTCGCTCTATTCGCCTGTTCAGCATTTTCTCTAGCACTTTCCGCCTCTTCTAGCACGACCTCTAAGCGTTCGTTTTTTACTGACAACTCCTCAGTTCTTTCTTCTATTTTTACTTCCAGCGTGCGTTGATATTCCTGCACCTGTTTTTTAGAAGACTGCAAACTATCTGCCATAGCGTTAAAGGCCCGGCCAAGTTCACCAAACTCGTCATTAGTCTCGATTACAAGTCTATTATCAAAATCTCCGCTACTGATATCTTCTGTCGCTGCGTTCAGTCGAGCAAGCGGTTTTGAAATAATTCGGATGATATAAATATTTAGAAACGCACTCGTTATAAATATCATCACCCCAACAAAGATCATACGGAGAAAAAACTCGCTAATATCTCTGTGAAGATCAGCCTGGCTCAGCGCGATTCGTATGTACCCAATAATATTATTTTTTTCCGACTGGCTAATATCTTGAGGGGTAATATCGCCTGCCTCTGCCAAAATATCGTCATCAAAAACCGGGGCATCAAATACCGGCACTTCAATGACAGAATATTCCGTAGAGTTTCCGGCAAGATCATAGATTTCGCTTACCACCTGACCTAATTCAATAAGCGCACTCGAAGCTCTTTTATAAGTCGGCATCGATTGCTCAGTAACGGTGGTTCTCGCAAATAATAAGTTATGCTCTTGATTCCTTATTTCGACACGAACAAGACTTTGATTGAGCAACAAATCAGCACTGATACTTTCAAACTCTCCTTTATTCTGGGTGTAAATCGCGTATTCGCTATTTTTCGCAGCAATAGTCGCTATCTCCACGCCCTTGGTAAACAAGGCTTGATGAGCAGACTGCGAATAATTTGACAGCGCAACAGCAAGAAATGCTCCACCCCCAAGCAAGAGTAAGCCGATACTGGCTAGATTAACTTTGGTTATTAGGGAGAAAGAGGGCATAGCCATTAATTGAACACCTGTTGAGCCTCGCCGATCAAGCCATTCGGTAATTTAAGATTCAAGTGCTCTGCAGTTTTGGCATTGATTATCAAGCCAATTTTCGTCGGATGTTGAACACCTATAACTTCAGCATTAACACTGGAGAGTAGTCGAACCCCTATTTGTGCGCTCTGTTCACCCAGATCCTCGGCGGCCGAATCAAGCGAATAAAGAGCCCCGGCTTTCACCCACGAAGCAGACAAACCTACAAACGGTATGCGCTTACGAAATGATGCTAACAATATTGCTTTAGCCGTTTGGCGTGACAGAATCACTGAATCAGGAATGCCTAAAAGGACGTCAACTCGATTTAGAACATCCTTTAAAGCCAACGGCAGATCCTTCGGCGTTCGAGCCCGAACAGCAACCAGTTCTAGGTTCAGTTTTTGAGCTGCTACCTGAGCGGCCTCTATCTCCTCGCGGTTTTCTTCTGTGCTGTACAGAACACCGACGCGACGGGCCGTCGGCATCACACGTTTTAACCATTTGAGCTGGGTTTCTGGCGGATGTTGTACTACTAGACCTGTAGTGTGTGGGATCGCCTTTAGATCCTCAGCTGACCTGACCTTGCCGACGATGATGGGAATAGCCTTAGAGACTGTCGATACCAGCCTGGCAGCGGCTATATCAACCGCAAAAATAAGCCCTGGTAAACCTGCATCGGTAAACACGCCTATATCGAACCGGCCATTGGCCGCATCGCCCTCAGTAAGCCCTAACTCACGGAAATTGAAATCTTCATCCAGGTTTTTAAGCGAAGCAGAAAAACCATCGATCATTTCCCTGGATCGATTACAGTCTTTGCTGCACACGACTAAAATATTTCTGCCGTTAACAATACTCCCGCTATCAGCTGCAGCAAATACCGAAGATGCAGACGCCAGCAACAGGAGCCCGGTAATCAACAATTTCACTGGGCGAGAGATCACAATCAAAGCAAGTATGAATGGCAAAGGAGCAGACACTAAAACTGGTAACTAGCTCGTACTACAAATGTCCGTCCATCCTGCTCCAGCAAGGCCTGAGTGTGCTCCGCACTACCAGGATCATCGTATTCCTCATCAAATAAATTATGAATGCTAGCCGACAAAGCCAGACCGCGAACTTGAGTTTCACCCGAAATCGTCAGGTTTGTTAGCACATGATCGTCAGCTTCAACACCCTGGAGAGAATTACGATCACCCATGTATTGCACTTCTAGCCCTCCGACTATGCGTTCTTGAAGCAGTGGCATCAGCAGGTTGGCTTTAAACATATTGCGCGGGGAATTATCGAGTCTTTTTCCGGTCGTATCGTCTTCGTTATCCTGGTAAGCATAACTCAAAGCGTACTTTAAGCCATTTTCAAGCTGGCTCTCCAGGCCGACCTCTACACCGTGGGCTTCAATATCTTCCGCGTTGGTGAAGACGAATAAGTCATCTGCTGGGTCAAGCCCATAGGCAATCAAATCACTTATTTCATTGTGATAAACAGAAACTGAAACCAGCGTACGGCCAATATAGTGCTCTACTGCCAATTCATAGGATTTAATCGTTTCCGGTTCTAGTTCATTCGCAGCTTTCGTTGTAAACCCCCCATCGTGGTAATACAGCTCGTAGGCGTTAGGTGCCCGAAACGCTTCGCCGTATAACAATTTAATCGCGGTTTGTGGCTGTGGACTATATATCACAGCGACACGTGGACTGACGTTATCGCCAAACGTATCGTATTTGTCGTAGCGCACACCTAAGCTAAGAGTTAGCTTGTCGGCGACTGCTATTTCGTCCTGAATATAGAAACCATAGACTTCCGAACTACGCTCATCATCCAGATACACGTCCTCATCAAAATTGCGTTGATCCTGCTTAACGTTGTCACGAACTTCCAGGCCTGCGATCCACCGCTGAGAATCGCCAAGCACGCCACTCAGTTGCGAATTTACCGCCCACCACTCACTCTCTGTTTCATCTTTGTTTACCACAAGGTATGACAAGTCACCGTCGTCTGAATAATCGTACATATAGTCGCCCGTGTACTCGTAAGCGCCATAATTAAGTTTGCTGATCCATTCAATGCCAGAATTAAAGTAGCTGGTATAACCGAAGTTAGCTTCGAGTATTTCATCAGTTGATTCGGTCACCGATGAATTAAACACCGTACCGTAGGAAGCTGTAGGGATTTCTTTGGTTCGGTCCTGATAGGCCAAACTAAAAGACAGGCCCTTATAGGCGAGCTTGCTGAAAACGGTCATAGCTTCTTCTTCGTCGTTGTTTTCATAGTGGCCATTGTTAAACATCGGATCATCGAACTCCTGATAATAAAGATCGTCATCACCGCGACTTTTATAGTTGCTCGCCGACACTAGCACTTCAAGTCCATTATCAAAGCGCTGGCCCCAGGTGGCCCGCTCTGCCGAGGTATGCTGATCACCGAGATCAAGCGCCACTTCAGTCCCATCGAAATCCCGACCACTTTTAGTAGTGACATTAATGACAGCAAAAAATGCGCTGGTACCGTAGAGCGACGAACCCGCCCCACGGACAATTTCGACCCGGTCAATCAGGTCAATATCGACCAGGAAATTCTGTCCGAGATCAAAACTATCGTATACATTCTCATTAGCGCGCACGCCGTCGATCATCAACAATATTCGGGTATTGTAATCACCGGGCTGACCAAAGCCCCGCACACCAACATAACCATAGTTGCGATCCTCCGTCACATAAAAACCGCGTTGAGCCCGAAGGATGTCGGCAAAATCACGATAACCGTAACGCTTGATTTCTTCGGCAGTGACAATCGACACAGAAGCAGGGGCCTCGGTGACCTTCTGCTCATATTTAGAAGCCGAGTAAACTGAAGGAATATCATCAAGGAAGATGTCAAAACTATCATCGCTACCACCTCCGTCCTCGCCAAAACAGGCTAGAGGCAGAGTCAAGATAGTCGCACTGACAATATTTGAGATTTCCCCGCTGGTCATTTTCATCTATCTTCTCCACGTAATTCGGCAAGTAGCTCTGTAATTAATTACGTAGCACACTATAGAATTTGCTTTTTATAAAAACTATAAAGACAATAATAAACAGTAGGTTATAGAATTATTATAATATTATCTATTAAGATTTGCGCATACCTGAACCGGTTATGTGACGAACGCCACACTTTGAGAGACAGCCTGAATTACCCAGCACCTGTTGCTAAGCGGCTGTGGGGCCTCGAGAATAAAGCGCTCTTCTATCCTGATGGGAACATCTGGTTAACAATAGCCCCATATTCAACAACCTTAGGGCAAATACGATGCAAAATGCGTACAAATCTGTCATCTGCAGGCAAACAAAGCAGGGGCTAAATCAGGCTCGATGAGCGTCCGAAAACTCAGGGCATACCGTCATCAAATGCCGCGCCCTCTTTTTCAGTGGGCAGCAAATCCTCACGGGAGATACTCAGCGTAAGGAGCATGTTGGCGGCAATATAGATTGATGAGTAGGTACCGACGGTGACGCCAACAATTAACGCGATAGCGAAGTTATGGATCAATTCACCACCAAAAAAGAACAGTGCAAAGAGCACCAACAAGGTTGTCAACGAAGTGATCACCGTTCGACCCAGGGTCTGACTCAATGATTCATTAATCACCGCGACAGGATCAGCAACCCGCAAGACACGGAAGTTCTCCCGGATACGATCCGAGACAACGATAGTATCGTTGAGCGAATAGCCCACCACTGCCAGTACGGCAGCCAGCACAGTGAGATCAAACTCGACATCGAGTACAGAAAAGAACCCCAGGGTAATGATCACATCGTGAATCAGGGCGCTAACGGCGGCGAGGGAGAATTTGTACTGAAAACGAATCGCTACGTAGAGCATCACTACCGCCAGGGCGGAGAGCATACCCAGGCCACCATCATCGCGAAGCTCCGCACCGATTTGCGGGCCGACAAACTCGATACGCCGCAGCTCGACCGCTTCACCAGATGAACGTAGCGAAGCCAGCACCTTATCACCCAGATCAGCGGCGGGTTCGCCCTGTAGCTTAATCAGCAAATCTGTTTCGGTACCAAAGTGTACGACTACCGGATCGTTAAATTGGCTATCTGCCAGGCGGCTTCGGATCGGGCCGATTTCAACCGGCTGCTCAAAACCGACCTCAATCAGGGTGCCCCCCGTAAAGTCGAGACCCAGCACCAAACCTTTACTGGCCAGCGAACCGACTGAAATAACGATCAGCAGCGCAGAGGCCATCGCCGCTAACTTACGTTGCCCCATAAAGTCATAGATACGTTGAGTTGTCATAGTCTATATCCAGAGTTTATTAACATTGCGACCGCCGTAGACCAGGTTCGCTAAGGCCCGGGTACCCATAATGGCCGTAAACATGGACGTCAAAATCCCAATCGACAGGGTCACCGCAAAGCCCTGCACCGGGCCAGAGCCAATAGCGTAAAGAATTACGGCAACGATCAAGGTAGTCAGGTTGGCATCAACAATGGATACAAAGGCTCTGTTATAACCGGAGTTAATCGCCCCCTGTATGGTTTCACCGTTAGCCAATTCTTCACGAATACGGGAGAAAATAAGCACGTTGGCATCCACCGCCATACCCACGGTGAGCACGATTCCGGCGATGCCCGGCAAGGTCAACGTCGCGCCTAACAGAGACATCACCGCCACCAACAAGACCAGGTTCATCACTAGCGCCAGGTTGGCAAAAATCCCAAACACTTTGTAATAAACCAACATAAACAGCAAAACCACCAACATGCCGATCTGCACTGAGTTGATGCCCACCTCAATATTTTCCGCGCCCAGAGATGGCCCGATAGTCCGCTCCTCAACAAAATGCATGGGCGCGGCCAGCGCACCAGCTCGCAGCAACAAGGCCAGCTCGGAGGCTTCTTCCGGATCATCAAGCCCAGTAATTCGGAACTGCACGCCCAGGGCACTCTGGATGGTGGCCAGACTGATAATGCTTTTCTCTACATAGGGAACAGCGACCGATTCCTTCTCACCGGCCTCGTTGGTCTGGTTTTCGAGGCGCGCTTTTGATTCGATAAACAGAACCCCAAGACGGCGCTTAATGTTATTTCGCGTGGCATGGTGCATGGCCCGTCCACCACCGCCGTCGAGAGAAATATTGACCTGAGGCGTGCCGGTTTCATCGTAACCAACCGAGGCATTGGTGACCTGATCACCCGATATCACAACGCTCTTCTCAAGCCAGGCATCCCGCTCACGAGATTTTTCATCGCGAAATTTAAATTTCTCTCGACCCGTTACTTTGCCGGGCTGGGCTTCAAGACGAAACTCCAGGTTAGCCGTTTTGCCGATGATACGTTTAGCTTCGGCGGTATCCTGAACACCGGGCAGTTCAACAACTATGCGATCTCGCCCCTGACGCTGGACAATGGGTTCGGAAACACCCAGCTCATTAACCCGGTTCCGCAAGGTGGTGAGATTCTGACTCACCGCGTATTCGATCTTCTCGTTAAGCGCAGTTTCGCTCAGCGTCAGTGTCAGCAAATATAGTCCATCACGCTCACTGCTAAGGGGGAGCAAATCACGAAAATCCCGGCGCACCATGGTCAATGCCTGGTCAACCTGCCCTTCTTTAGCAAAGCCAAGTTCCAGACGATTCTCTTTTAAGCCTGCGGTTTTATAACGGACTTTGGCTTCCCGGAGCGCTTTCTTCAGCAAACCGAGCTGGGTTTCAATATCTTTGATAATCACCGAGCTGGAATCCACCTGCATCAAAAAGTGCACACCACCGCTGAGATCCAGCCCCAGCTTCATCGGTTTTGCACCCATCGAGGCGAGGCCTTCCGGCGTTGTTTCAGCCAGGTTCAGGGCGACCACATAGTCCAGCCCCAGGGCTTTCTGGATGACTCTTTTTGCCGCCAGTTGCTGGCTAGCCTCCGCCAGGCGAATAAGGATATTCCGCTCAGTCAGGGTTTCGTCAAAATAAGCGATGTCGGATTCGCTCAGTGTAGACAGGGCTTTTTGGAGCACCGAGTTATCCATCACCATGGCGCTACTCTGCCCGGAAATCTGAATAGCCGGATCAGGAGCGTAAAGGTTGGGGGCTGCATAGGTAAAACCTAAAGCCACGACTGTGACTATCAGCAAGTATTTCCAGAGCGGGTAACGATTCATGAAGGCGACTAAGTTCCTGTGAAAGCGGCGCATTATAGGGCAATTGCCCTCTCTCACCAACGAAACCCAGGCTAGCTAGAGAACATCCCTTTCGCTGGGCTGTTTTAATCGCCAGGTCTTGTCAGTGATCCTTAGCTCGCGCCAGATTTAGACAAATAAGATCGAGCAAATTCCGTCAGTTTTTGTTCTCTAATCGCGCTACGAATGTTGCTCATGAAATTCTGGTAATAGCGCAGGTTGTGAATAGTATTAAGTTGCGCACCTAGAATTTCCTTGCACTTGTCGAGATGATACAAATAAGCGCGGGTGAAATTTTGACAGGTATAACAATCGCACTCGCTATCTAGCGGCTGGGTATCGTCCCGGAAGCGAGCATTACGGATTCTCACCACACCCTCGCTGGTAAACAAATGACCGTTGCGAGCATTGCGGGTAGGCATCACACAATCGAACATATCGAT
>JAHRWI010000115.1 GCA_019090225.1 Porticoccaceae bacterium | reverse complement strand
TCGTCGGCAGCGTCAGATGTGTATAAGAGACAGTGTAAAGCCCGGCGGCGACCGGCACGGTGGTGACTTGCACCGAATCCCAATGGTCGTTGCTCCAGGCCAGGGCGGACAGCAACAGTGAACAAATAAAGATACTGATCGAAACAGGTTTGAGGTTGGCGCGATTGTTTTTAGTCATTATCAAGCTCCCAACATATTGAGCCCTCAGCATGCCACGGATGCGCTTATTACTACAAACAATACTACAAAGCCGCTCATCAAACGCCGTAAAGGCAAGAGTTCTCTCGTCAGTGATTTGCTCAGGCTATATAATCGCCGCTGATTTTTAATGGGAAAAGCAATGACCGCTTCTGCGCCGGATGTATCGACATTCCAGGGCCTGATACTCGCGCTGCAACAATTCTGGGCTGAGCAGGGCTGTGTGATCCTGCAACCCCTCGATATGGAAGTCGGTGCTGGCACCTTTCATCCAGCTACTTTTTTGCGGGCTATCGGCCCCGAGACCTGGCATAGCGCCTATGTGCAGCCCTGTCGGCGCCCCACCGATGGCCGCTATGGTGAGAACCCCAATCGCTTACAACACTATTACCAGTTTCAGGTCGTACTCAAACCTTCCCCCGATAATATCCAGGAGCTGTACCTGGATTCACTGAAATTCCTGGGTATTGATCCGCTGGTCCACGATATTCGCTTTGTCGAGGATAACTGGGAATCTCCCACCCTGGGAGCCTGGGGCCTGGGCTGGGAGGTTTGGCTTAACGGCATGGAGGTTACCCAATTCACCTACTTTCAACAGGTTGGTGGTCTGGAGTGTTATCCCGTCACCGGTGAAATCACCTACGGCCTGGAACGTATCGCCATGTACCTACAGGGCGTTGACAGTATTTATGATTTGGTCTGGACGCGGCACCCTTCAGGCCAGGTGGTGACCTACGGTGATGTCTTCCATCAAAACGAAGTTGAAATGTCCCGCTACAATTTTGAAGAAGCTAACACCGAAGCCTTATTCAATACCTTTGATACCTGTGAACGAGAAAGCCAGCGCCTGGTTGAGAGCAACTTACCGCTACCAGCCTATGAATTGGTCATGAAAGCATCCCACGCCTTTAATCTGCTCGATGCTCGCCACGCTATTTCGGTCACGGAGCGGCAACGATTTATTTTGCGCGTAAGAACCATGTCACGCGGGGTCGCTGAAGCCTATTTCCAGTCGCGCTTAGTCCAGGGCTTTCCTTTAGCGCCACCTGAACTTGCCCAGGAAGTGATCGCGACAGCGAAGGAGCAGAGCGCATGAGCAAAGATCTCCTGGTTGAAATAGGTACTGAAGAGCTGCCGCCAAAATCTCTCAACAATTTGATGAATGCTTTTACTCTGGGCTTTGAAGCCCAGTTACAGCAAGCCAAATTGACGCATACCGCCATTAAGGGTTTCGCCACACCAAGACGCCTGGCTTTGCTGGTCTCAGACCTCAGCGAACAACAGGCCGATAGCGCCATCGAAAAGCTCGGCCCAGCCGTAAAAGCCGCCTTTGACGCCGACGGCGTACCGAGCAAAGCCGCTCAGGGTTTTGCCCGCGGCTGTGGCGTCTCGGTTGAAGAACTGGAAACCACCGACACGGACAAAGGCGAGCGGCTGGTGTTTCGGAAAATACAGACCGGTGAAACAACGGCTAGCTTGCTACCCGGTTTGATCGAGCTGTGCCTGGCGGATCTGCCTATCGCTAAACGCATGAGATGGGGGGCTAGCAGGGTCGAATTTGTCCGCCCTGTAAAGTGGGTCCTTATGGTCTATGGCGACGAAGTAATTCCCGCCCAAATCATGGGCCTCAGCGCCAGCAGACAAAGTCGAGGCCACCGCTTTCATCACCCCGAAGCCGTCACAATCAATAAAGCTGGAGACTACGTAGAAATCCTCCGCCAGTGCCATGTCATTGCTGATTTTTGTGAGCGACGGGAACTGATCCGCGCTGGCGTCGAGGCCGAGGCCACTAAACATGGGGGCGAAGCGGTCATCGATGCCGCTCTCCTCGACGAGGTCACCGCACTTAACGAATGGCCAGTGGCTTTATCTGGCCGGTTCGATGAGCGCTTTCTGGCGGTTCCCGCCCAGGCCTTGATTTCTTCGATGAAAGAGCATCAAAAATACTTCCACGTTGTTAATGACGACAAACAGCTCTTACCGGTGTTTATTACTGTCGCTAACATCGACAGCAAAGACCCTGGCAGCGTGATCGCAGGCAACGAACGAGTTATCCGGCCTCGGCTAGCAGATGCCGCATTTTTCTATGAAACCGACCTAAAGACTCCCCTTATTACTCAGCGGGAGAAACTGCGCAATATCGTCTTTCAGGAAAAACTCGGTTCTGTGTTTGATAAAACTGAGCGCGTCGCACAGCTCGCCGAATATCTTGCCACTCAGACTGGCGCTAATTCCGAGCAATCAAAACTCGCCGCGCAACTGAGCAAATCCGATTTGCTCAGTGAAATGGTTCAGGAGTTCCCCGACTTACAAGGCATTATGGGTAAGCACTATGCTCTTGCCGAACAGCTTGATCCGGCGGTTGCCTCAGCGCTAAGCGAGCAGTATTTACCCCGATTCAGTGGTGATGAACTGCCCCAGAGCAAAGTAGGCATAACCCTGGCCCTGGCAGATCGCCTGGACACTTTAGTGGGCATCTTCGCTATCGGCCAGGCACCGACAGGCTCGAGCGATCCCTTTGCCTTGAGACGAGCTAGCCTCGCCGTACTCCGTATTCTTGTAGACCACGAAATCAATCTCGATCTATCTGCCGCGCTGAGCCAGGCTGCAAAATGCTATACCACGCTATCAGTACCGTCAGCTTCGGTAGAGCAAGTATTCACTTACCTTATAGGTCGCTTTAACGCCTGGTTTGAAGGTGGCGATATCTCCACCGAGGCGATTCAAGCCGTCACGGTAAAACAACTCACGAATCCCGTTGATATCGTTCAGCGTATCAAAGCCGTTGCTGACTTCGCTAAACAGGCAGAGGCCCCAGCATTAGCCAGCGCTAATAAACGCGTCGCAAATATTTTAAGTAAACAAGGCGGAATTGATACGCAGATCAATCTCGACCCAGCATTACTCGTCGCCCCGGAAGAGCAGGCCCTTGCTCAGGCAATAAACAAGCTCTCTACACCCCTGGGGGCTTTATTAAACGATAGAAATTACGCTGCAGCACTGGCACTCCTCGCCAGCTTAAGAAACCCTGTTGATGCCTTTTTTGATGAGGTCATGGTCATCGTCGAAGACGAGAAATTGCGGGCTAATCGCCTTGCACTGCTGAATCAACTGCGTGGCTTATTTCTCGGAATAGCCGATATTTCCCTGCTAGCCGCATCGAAGTAAAACCCAAAGTGAAACTAATTATTCTTGATAGAGACGGCGTTATAAATCACGATTCCGACGATTATGTGAAAAATGCTAACGAGTGGATACCCTTGCCCGGCAGTATCGAAGCGATCGGAAAACTCAGCAAGGCTGGCTACACCGTTGCAATAGCGACAAACCAGTCCGGATTATCCCGCGGTTTATTTGGCCTTGATGAGCTGGAAGACATGCACAAAAAGATGTGTGATTTGGTGGAAGATGCGGGCGGTCATATCGACGGAATATTCTACTGCCCGCATCTACCGGAAGATCAATGCCAATGTCGAAAACCAGCCCCTGGACTGCTAAAAGCCATTGCCGAAGAGTTCCAGATCAGCTTGCAGAAAGTCCCTGTGGTCGGTGATAGCATACGGGATTTACAAGCTGGCCTTGCACTGGGCTGCCAAGCAATATTGGTAAGAACAGGGAAGGGCAAGGTAAGTGAGCACTTACTGCAGAAAGATAACACGGAACTAATTAATACTCCCGTCTTTGACGATCTGAATGCTGTCGTTACCAACCTGATTGATCGTCAAAGGTGAACTCGTGCAATTGATACTAAGTTTGAGATCCACCCTATACTACGTAGGTTATATTCCCATCGTCGCCCTATTTTCGATACTGGGCTTTACCGTAGGCTTGTTCCTGCCCCATAAAGCCCGTCAGAACCTGCTTACAACGGCAAATGCGCTCATCGTTAGATGGCTAAATATAAGCTGCTCTATCAAAGTCGAGGTCTCGGGTTTAGAGAATATTCCCGAGACACCTTTTGTCGCTCTCAGTAAACATCAATCAAGCTGGGAAACTTATTTTTTACAACGCACTCTCCGCCCGGTCAGCACTATTTTAAAACGGGAACTGTTAAAAATACCGTTATTTGGTTGGGGTCTGGCCATGACCAGGCCTATTGCCATTGATCGCGCTAACCCTCGCGCCGCCTTGCGAGACATCCTCTCTCAGGGCAAACAACGGCTTGCTGAAGGGAATAACGTTTTACTCTATCCAGAAGGAACGCGGGTGGC
>JAHRWI010000114.1 GCA_019090225.1 Porticoccaceae bacterium | reverse complement strand
TACCGATTCACCGAAGGCGATTATCGACTCTCGTCAGGCGCAAAATCTTGATGACGCCTTTGTTGCTTATCTGGAGGAATATACTCAGGAAACGTCCAAACCAGATGAGCAGGATCAGGAGGAGCTGGACGAACAAAAGACACGGCAGGATCAAGCACCGTCAGGGATAAATCATCGCGCCCCTGTCAGCGCGCAAAAAAACCCTAAAGCCCAAAGTAGCACCTTTAGTCTGCTTCGCCTGTTTGCGTATGCACGACGGGAAACCCTGGAAATCACCCGCGATCCAATACGCCTCGGTTTCTCATTATTCGGCACACTTATTTTAATGTTCGTGCTCGGCTACGGTATCAACATGGATGTCGAAGACATTCCCTTTGCCGTATTTGATCAGGATCGTACCCCGCAAAGTCGGGACTATATCCAGAATATCGCCGGTTCTCGTTATTTCTTAAAACGCGAAAACATTTACAGCGACCAGGAAATGGACGCCCGCATGCGTTCCGCCGAACTTAGCCTGGCGCTGGAAATACCGCCCAATTTTGGCAAAGACCTGCGCCGCGGACGCATGCCCGAGGTAGCAGCCTGGGTTGACGGCACCATGCCTTTTCGCGCGCAAAATATCAGCGCTTATGTTCAAGGCATGCATTACCGTTACCTTGATCATCTGCTCAGCCAAAATCCGAGACTCACGCCGCTAAGCAATGGCATCGAAATCCAGACCCGTTACCGCTATAACCAGGACTTTAAAAGTCTCTACGCTATGGTGCCCGCCGTCATCCCCCTGCTATTGATCATGATACCGGCTATGTTAATGGCCCTGGGTGTGGTGCGGGAAAAAGAGCTGGGCTCCATCACCAACCTCTACGCCACGCCGGTCACCAAGCTGGAATTTTTACTGGGCAAGCAGTTACCCTATGTTGGCCTGGGCATGGTTAATTTCTTCAGTCTTGTGCTGTTGGCCATTTACGTCTTTGCTGTGCCCCTAAAAGGCAGCCTGTTTACGCTGAGTATCGGGGCGTTGCTGTACCTGACCGCAACCACGGGGCTGGGCTTACTGATGTCGGCATTTACCCGCACCCAGATTGCGGCCATGTTTGGCACCATGATTGCGACACTTTTACCTGCGGTAACATTTTCCGGTCTAACCAGCCCGGTATCGTCGCTAGAGGGCATCGCTTACCTGATAGGTAAGCTCTACCCAACCACCTATTTTCTTATTATCAGCCGAGGCACGTTCACCAAAGCCCTGGAATTCTCCGATTTATACATGCACCTGCTGGCGCTGCTGGCTTTTATCCCGGTCATCATGTTGCTAAGCCTGATGCTGTTAAAGAAGCAGGAAAGATAGCGATGGTAAATCTCGGCAATGTATTGCACCTGGGCTTAAAGGAGTTACGCTGTCTCTATCGAGACAAGGTGCTTTTTATCTTTATCTTGATAGCCTTCACATTCATGATCTACGTCGCTGGCAAAGCCGCATCCCAGGAGCTGCATAACGCACCTATTGCCTTTGTCGATGAAGATCAATCCCCCTTATCGGCACGGATCATTAGCGCTTTTTATCCCCCCTATTTCAAAATGCCCGAATTGATCGAGCTTGCGGACATCGACCCCGGCATGGATGGGGCAAAATATACCTTTGCCATAAATATTCCGCCCCATTTTCAACGCGATGCACTCGCCGGAAAACGGCCAGAGCTGCAAGTCAATGTCGATGCCACCCAAATGACTCAGGCGTTTATCGGCGCAAACTACATCCACAATATCGTCCTGGAAGAAGTCAACGTATACCTGCAGGGCTATCGGGCCAAACCCGAGGTGCCCATCAAACTGGATATTCGCCTGCGTTTTAACCCTACCAGTACTGCCGAGTGGTTTGGCGGCGTCATGGAGCTGATCAATATGATCACCATGCTATCGGTGATTCTTTCCGGCGCGGCCTTAATCAGAGAGCGGGAACACGGCACCCTGGAGCATCTACTGGTGATGCCACTCACGTCTACAGAAATTATGATTTCAAAGATATGGGCCATGGGACTAGTGGTACTGGTAGCTGCGGGCCTGTCATTGCGCCTGGTCATCGAAGGGATATTGCAGATGCCTATTGCTGGCTCAATACCGCTTTTTTTATGCGCCACGGCGATATTATTATTTTCGACCACCTCACTGGGGATTTTCCTCGGCACCGTTGCCCGCACCATGCCCCAGCTGGGTTTATTGCTGATACTGCTGGTACTACCCATGCAACTACTGTCTGGCGGGGTCACTCCCTATGAAAGTATGCCCGACATTGTACAAACCATTATGCTCGCCGCACCCACCACCCACTTCGTCAGCATTGCCCAGGCGATTCTGTATCGCGGCGCCGGTATTGAAACTGTATGGCCTGACTTTGTCGCCATTATCACCATTGGCGGTATTTTGTTTAGTGCATCGCTGGCCATATTTCGTAAAAGTCTTGCAAGGCTTTGAACGGGCCTGATTAACACTTAGCTCTGGCGAATCTGCTCAGGAAGCAGGAGCAAACCAATACAAGCCCAAAATCGCCGCGCAAATACCGACCACCCAGGCATCACACACTAAGCGCAGAGCCAGGGGCGCATGACGGATTTCCATAAAATAATGGATGACGAAGCGGACTTTTATAAAGGCGATAACCATCAGCGTTACGGTGAGCATGGGGATACTTGCCGATTTAAGCTCACCGCCATCGGCACCCAGCCACCAGGAAAGTGCGGTGGCGATCATCAGTAATGCCCAGACCAGGGTGGCGGGATGTTTAATCAATTGAGTATTCATCGACTCACTTTATTCAGACACGTTGTTTATTCAGTTCATCAAGCTATTTCATTAAATAGAGCAACGGAAATAGCACTATCCATAGCAGATCGACCAGATGCCAGAAGCTGGCACCGCTTTCTACCAGCACCATATCTGATGCCTGAAACTGTGGAGAGCGGGCTTTTATAATCAGAAAAGTTAACACGCCCATACCGATAACGACGTGCAATAAGTGCAGGCCGGTAAAAATATAGTAATACATGAAAAAATCATTGCTGGTAATGGTGATACCGGCAGCGAGCTTTTCGCTGTATTCAATAAATTTAACCGCACCGAAGCCCGCTCCACAAAGCAGCGCCAGAGAAAACAATTTGGCCGCCTGTTTACCGCTAGCGGCCCGTGCGTTTTCCACCGCCATCACCACAAACCACGAGCTTGCCAGTAGCAGCAATGTGTTAAAGGCACCGTAATGCTGATTTAGTGTCGCCTGGGATTGACGATAAAGCTCGACATCAAGGCCTCGGTAATAAACAAAGACCAGAAAAAACAGGCCGAAGACGAGCATATCACCCAGAATAAATACCCATATGCCCACTTCTCCGGGCACATGATTTTTAGTTTTCGGCATATTCTGGCAACTACTTTTTTGACATAAATTGATTGTGTCTAAACTACTTAGCTCTAAACTGCTGAGCTCAAAACGGTCTAGCTCAAAACTTAATGCACCAAAGCTAAACGCGCATCACGCATGACTTACGCGGGCAGGGCTTGTTGCTTAATATTTTTTAACAGCATCTGAAACATAACCAGGAACCAGGCAAAAAAGATAACCAACGGCAACCAGAAAGCTAATATGCCATCCCAGGCGAAGGGCCCTGTTTTAAAGAAAGTAATCAGGCCACCAGGCACCAGTAAAATCGCCACCCAAATATTGAAGTAGCCCAACCAGCGGGGAAACACTGGCGCGTCGGCTTTATCGGCAAAAATCGCCAGGCCAATCACTATGTTTTGCACGAAGAAGGGTGAGAAGGTCATGACAAAAAATATCCACCCGAAATCATTGAGCAGCATAATTAATTCAGGGTTTCGATCAGGCCTAAACGCAGCGACTGTCCAGGTCATAGCTGGCAAAACAAGCACCAATATACCGGCCGCACCTGCAACCAGCATGGTATAGGTCAGCACCGGGGAGTCCCCTTCGATGCGTTTCATTTGGTTGGCAATCACAGCCACCCACGGTGCGGTTAGGCCACCGGCTATCATGGCCAGCATCAAACCAAAGCGTATCGCACCGGTATTCTGCTGATAAATGGCGGCGACTTCATTAGCGCTCAAGGCTGGTGACGGAGGTGGCAGAAAGCGCGCAAGCAGCACCCAACCAATGGTAAACAAAACAAGAAAAACAATTCCACACCAGGCACATAACAATTGAGATTTTGTATTCATTATTTTTTCCTCAGGAGGTTTTATTATTTAATAAGCGCGGTTAAGGGATTATTTTGCCAAAACTATTCCCTGCATAAGGACGATAGCTTAAGCCTCTCCTATGCAAAACCGCAGCGCTCAGACTTGCGTCGATTTTGGCATGGTTTAATCAGGCTAATGAGAAACCAGGAGAGGCAAAGAAACAAACTACATTTGCAGAGATTTAACTTCCAGATAATCATCCAGCGCATAAGGCCCGTGTTCGCGACCATTGCCAGACTGCTTGTAACCACCAAAGGGCGCCATCATGTTAAAACCGCCCCCGTTGATAATCACATTGCCGCTGCGCAGACGTCGAGCGACTTTTTTGGCGTGATCGCTGTCTGTAGACCAGACACCACTGGATAAACCATAAACCGTATCGTTGGCGATACGAATGGCATCCTCTTCATCTTTGTAAGTGAGAATACTCAGCACCGGCCCGAAGATCTCTTCCTGGGCAATGGTCATATCCTGAGTCACCTTGCCAAACACGGTGGGCTTGATAAAGCGCATAAGGCCCGTGTTCGCGACCATTGCCAGACTGCTTGTAAC
>JAHRWI010000113.1 GCA_019090225.1 Porticoccaceae bacterium | reverse complement strand
GCACCCTCATTGGTAAACATACTGGGGCTGCCGAAGGAGAAATCAGACAAGGGTGACAAAGCGATAGCACAGGCCGGGTTCGCTAGCTCAGATTGGCCAATCTTCAGCAAAGTCGCCAGGGTCAGATAACCCCCCGCTGAATCCCCCGCTACAACAATCGAGTCTGGACTAATACCCTGATCTTCGATCAACCAACGATAAGCCGCGAAGCAATCTTCATTCGAGGCCGGAAAGGGATGCTCCGGCGCCAGGCGATAATCCACCAGTAATATACGTGCGTTAGCAGCGGGGCCAAAACGCTGTGCCCATTTTTTATAGAGGCCGGGGACATGAATAATCATGCCACCACCATGCAAATAAAGTACGGTACGAGTCACACTGGACTGGTTGTTTATCCAGAGATAACTGGGCTGCCCCTCGACGGCAGCCACTGAAACCGATGACTCATATTTTCGAGTCATAAAGTTATCGAGCTTGACCACCCAACGACGGAGCTTTTCGATAGTAGCCTGCTCCTGACCGGGTTTGGTTTGTTTCGCTGCCCTTTTCACAAAGGGTTTAACAATAAGCCGTGAGGCTCCGTTTAAGACTTTGACTTGCCAGCTCATTGATATCCCTCAAAATTATTTCGCTCTACAACCTGGTTCTATGGTACTACACCCCAAACCACACCCCGAACTGGCAATTCTAAGCAAGAGGAAATCACAGCATGGAACCAGTCATAAGTCTTACCGATAAGCTTGGTCAGGCCGAAACCCTGGCCCTTTATAGAGCCAACGATTGGTCTGCCGCTGCAAAGCCACAACAACTTATGGCGGCGCTAAACAACTCCCACAGTCTGGTCACAGCCCGGATAGATCACCAACTGGTGGGGCTAGGCAATGCCCTATCCGATGGCCATCTGGTGGTCTACTACCCGCATATGTTGGTCGATCCAGCTTTTCATCACCGAGGCATTGGCCGAGATATGATGCGAGCCATGCAATGCAGGTATGTCGGTTTTCATCAGCAGGTTCTTATCGCGGATGGCAAAGCCATCGATTTCTACAACAAAGCAGGCTTTGAACGGGCCGGAAAAACTCAAGCCATGTGGGTTTATTCCGGCAACGACCACTGAAAAACCCAGTCGGCTTAATGTCCTAAGTCCAGGGAGACTAATTACCTCGGCTTATTACCAGTTAACCCGCCAGACTCGGGTCTCATCTGTGCACACAAGATATATTGACGGCCACAGATATGAGCTTGTTACACTCACCCACATAACTAAAGTAGACATCATTCAATAAACAATAAGAGCTAAACACAGCGATGAACCAAACCAAAAAACGCGCAGAATCCATCCCCGAACTCGACAAACTGATGGCCTCACTGCTAAGCAAAGAGGACGTAGCCAAAGGTTTAGCCCTGCAGTTGCGACCTAACGATGTGGTCATTACACCCTTCGCAAAATCTGGCACCACCTGGTTACAGCAAATGGTGCACTGTTTACGAACCCGGGGGGATATGGACTTTGATGATATATCCCGCGTGGTGCCCTGGATAGAAAGCAGCCCCGCTCTCGGCCTGGATCTCAATGCCGAGCAAAGAGCCAACCCGAGGGCTTTCAAAAGCCATCTGGAATACGAGCCGATCCCAAAAGGCGGCAAATACATTAACTCAGTGCGCAACCCAGGGGACGTACTGTATTCGATGTATAAATTTATGGAGGGCTGGTTTCTTGAACCCGGCGCGGTGAGCCTTGACGAATTCGCCAGAGAGCGTTTTATAAAGTCCGGCGCTTATTGGCGGCACCTGAAATCCTGGTGGGTGCAGCGTCAGGAGCCGATGGTGTTATTTCTGGCCTACGAGCATATGCAAAAAGATTTGCCCGGGACGATCAGGCGCGTGGCTGAATTTATCGATATCCCACTCGATGATGAGCTGCTTGAAATAAGCCTGGAGCACGCCTCCTTCGCCTACATGTCAGCACACCAGGATCGTTTTGATGATATAGGCATGCGCAAGCTCAGCGAAACAAGATGCAAGCTACCATCCGGTAGTGATTCCACTAAGGTAAGAGAAGGTAAGGTCGGAGAAAGAAAAAAACTGAGTGCCGAGATCATGGCCGAACTAGATGAGCTTTGGCATCAGGAAATCGAGTTGCCCCTGGGTTTTAAAGACTACGCATCGCTAATAGCGACGCTGGAATAATTCATGCCACCGTCTTGCTTGCCAGTTTTAGAGTAAGGGACGTAGGAGTAAGAGGCCTGAGGATAAGCGAGTGAGACACGAGTGCGCTTATTATCACTACACCCGTGTCTGAACAACTCAGTCAGCTCAACCCATTTTGCCGCGCAGATAAACACCGATTTTATCGACAGCGTCCTGAGCTTCTTCAAGCATCGGCGCAAAAGCATGCCAAACATGGAACATTTCCGGCTCGTCGAGTAGCTCGACATCAACACCGGCTTTTTTAGCATTTTCGTAGACGGTAATGGCGTCATCATAAAGCACTTCGCGACCACCGACGTGAATCAACAAGGGTGGCATTCCCGTCATATCGGCAAATACGGGTGAAGCCAGCGGGTCTTTCTTATCAGCATCACCGACATAAAAATCGGCCATTTTTTCCAGACCATTACCGAGCACCATAGGATCGATTTCAACACGCGTAGTGTAGGACTCTGCCGAACAGGTCATATCTGTCCAGGGCGAAATGCCAACGCCCGCTGCGGGCAGAGGATCACCGGCATCACGCAGGTACAACAAAGTCGCCAGAGTCAAACCACCACCGGCAGAATCACCTGCAATGGCTATATTCTGTGGTTTAAAGCCTTGCTTCAATAGCCAGCGATAGGCTTTAGCAGAATCTTCTATAGCCGCTGGAAAAGGGTTTTCTGGTGCTAAGGCATAGTTAATACCCAGAGTTCGGGCACCACTTGCGCGGGAGACATTCTGCATCAGGTAACGATGGCTTTTGATGGAGCCGATGGCATAGCCGCCGCCGTGTAGATACAACACCGCCTTTTGAGGGTCGGCACCGGGTGCAGTTAAGAACTCCGCCTCAACACCATCGGCGCTGACCGGCTCCAGAGTTACGTCAGCTGGGACTTTAAATTTAGCGCCGTTATCATCCAGCACTTCCCGAGATCTTTTCAGAGACGGTGGCTTACCACTATTACTCGGTGCATTTTGCTTCTCGAATATTTTCAGTATTTTATCTAGTTGTTGTTGTGACACTTTTATTTTCTCCAGTTATTTATGACTACAATTTTGCGTTACTGCAATTTTCGTTACTACAATCACCGCGGCTACATATTTTGAACATCAGGTCTCGATGCCCAACGCAGAAAACTAGGCACCAGTTTTTTCCTTCACAAACTCACCGATGCGGGAGATGGCTTTACGTCCATCTTCCAGATTCTGATGAAACAAATGCCATACGTGAACCATATCCGGCCACTCTTCCAGGGTCGCTTCTACACCTGCGGCTTTCGCGTTATTGGCCAGTGACTCTGCATCGCTGTAAAGCACTTCCGCCGAACCCACCTGAATCAACAAGGGTGGCAAGCCAGTGAGGTCTGCATGTATCGGGCAAGCGGTGGGCGTGCGCAAGTCGCCGTTTTCACCCATATAGGCTTTACCCATCGGCGCTATCAAATCATGAGTCACCATAGGGTCAATATCCTTACGCGTTTGATAGGATTCACCAGTCGCCTCAAGGTCCACCCAGGGCGATATGCAGACACCCGCGGCTGGCAATGGCAAACCGGCATCACGGATGGCTACCAAAGTGCCTGCGGTCAGGCCGCCACCGGCTGAATCACCAGCAATCACGATCTTGCTAGGTTCATAGCCGCTGGAACATAACCAATTGTAGGCCGCAACAGAATCGTCGACCGCAGCGGGATGAGGATTCTCCGGTGCCAGACGATAATCGACTGCCAAAGCACGACAGCCCGCAGCACGGGCCAGTTCGGCGACAGTGGCGCGATGGCTTTTTAAAGAGCCAATCACATAGCCACCGCCATGGACATACATAATGACGCGATCTTCGTCAGCACCCGGCGGCATGTGCAATTCACAGGGAATACCATTCGCGGTGACCGGTTTTATTTCGATGTCAGCGGCGGGTTCAGCGCCTCCATCATCAAACTGGGCACGCATTTCTTCGAGGGTGCCACCCAGAGGGTTAGCGCGTAGTTGTTCGACAATTGCTTCGATTTCGCTGTTTGCCATGATTATTTTCTCCTGATTATAGTGGGCCACAAAATAGGGCTAGTTGAAAACTGGGG
>JAHRWI010000112.1 GCA_019090225.1 Porticoccaceae bacterium | reverse complement strand
TCACGACCACGAATATTCAGGCGTTTAATGGTGCCCGTCATGGCATCGAAGCCTGTAGCGTAAATCAGAACATCGAATTCGTATTCAGCGTTATTAGTACGCAAACCTTTGGCAGTGACCTCTTCCACGGTATTCTCGCGGAGATCAACGATGGATACATTGTCCTGTTTAAACGCGGCATAGTACTCGGTGTCGATTACCGGGCGCTTACAATGCAGAGGGTAGTTTTTCGGCGATAAAGCATCGGCTTTTTGCTCATTGCCAAGGGTTTCGTGCAGGTGCTCGCGATATAGCTCACAAGCAATCTCATTGGCTTCGGTATTAAAGTAAGTATCAACGTACATAGATAGAACGTTAATGCCAAAATCTTTAATTTCCTGCTTACGCTGCTCCGGCGTGATATCCAGGATTTTCTTGCTGGGCCTTGGCTTTGGTGCCGCATTCGGATCTTTAGGCTTCTTAGGACCTCGGTAATTACAGATGCCCATTTCATTGTTGCGCTGCTGCTCGCGAATATCCGCATAATCCGCTTTAGCCTGAGCCAGGAATTCAGGGTTCATCGGCGCATTTTTAGCCGGGAAGGTGTAAACAGGGCTACGCTGGAAGGCAATCAGCTCTTTCGCCTGTTTAGCAATTTGCGGGATGGCCTGAACACCTGATGAGCCACAGCCAATAATCGCGACGCGTTTACCGGTCAGGTCAACGCCTTCTCTTGGCCATTGCGCGGTGTGATATACGTCACCGGCAAATGAGTCTGCATTTTTGAAATCTGGGTAGTTAGGTTCATTCAGGCAACCAGTGGCCATAATGCAATATTTGCAGGTATAGGTATCGCCCTGATCAGTAGTTACGGTCCAAAGGTTTGCGGCTTCGTCGTAGATAGCATCAGTCACTTTGGTATTGAATTTGATATCCTTACGTAGATCAAACTTGTCTGCGGTGTGGTTTAGATAACGCTCGATTTCAGGCTGCCCGGCCATTACCTCAGTCCAGTCCCACTCTTGCTCTAATTCTTTCGAGAAGGAGTAGGAATACTCGATAATCGGCAGGTCAGCTCGGCATCCGGGATAGCGGTTCCAGTACCAGGCTCCACCAACGCCGGATCCGGCTTCTATGGCCTGGATCTTCAGGCCTCGGTCATTCAGACGTTTGACCATATATAAGCCAGCCATGCCGGTGCCTACAACCACCGCATCTAGTACGTTTTCGTTGGAATTACTCATCTAGTCTTCCTCCTTAGGGAATACAGTATTGACGTGAAGTTTGCGAAGATTGCTTTACCAGTTCCTTTTTTATAACTCAGGGCTGCAACTCAGGACAGGGAACCACCTGGTTGCACAAACAAGAACTCAATTCTGATCAAAGAACCGGAAGCGTTACCATTGCAGGGGCGCATATTAAACCAGTGGGGATGTCTAAGTCACTGATCTATTGCCAAATCACCGATCTATTGGCGAGTGATTGCGCTAGAACAAGTTTCATAACTGCCACCGAGCTTAGGCAACATCAAGATCCGCCAGCAACGAGTCCTTAATATTATTAGCGGGACTAAAGCCTTCGATCAAATAATTGGGGTGGTCAATGCCAATTTGAAATGAACAGCCATCTTTGAGAGCTTGAACCATGGCAGCGCTAAACTCAAAGCGGACAAAATGAACCGCCGATGTCTTGACCTCATTTTCTCGATCCATATCTTCGTCGGCAATCGCATAAACTTTGTCGCAATCGTCGACCTGAACCCAGATCTGGTCTTCAACACCGATCATTTCGGCCAGCCGGGCAGCTCGCTCTATGGGGTCATCAAACTCGATCATGAAGGTCGCTTTCCAGTTCTGGCCATCACCAATAAGCGGATTGTAAGCATCCAGCTCTTCCTGAATACCCGCGCCTACAAAGGTTTTTTCGATGCGCAGCATTTCCTGAATCTGATAACGCACAGTGACATCATCTTCAAAATAGAGTCTGGCATTATCACCCAGAGCTACCTGACGATTCATTTTGTGAGCGATAACCTCGGCTCGATAGGCCGGGCGTTTCTCTGCATATTCTTCGAGGGACCACAAGTCAGCTCGCGTTAATTTTTTCAATGCTACTCCTACCCTTAGTGTGACAATTATATTGCGTAAGCCTTGCGTAACAGGGCCATGGGATGTTCTGGTTTTTCGTCGGTCTCGGCCAGGTTGGCAATATGTGCTGATGCCATAGGACAATCGCTGGACAGGTGCTCAGCTTTCAGCTCATTGACTTTACGCACCACCGGACGGGCTATTTTGACCGCCTTATCGTAGGTTTCTTCTTTCACCGCATAGGTGCCGTCATGCCCGGAGCAGCGCTCATGGGGATGCACGGTGGTGTCGGGTATCAGCGCCAGAATATCGCGGGTTTTCATACCGATATTCTGTGCTCGTAAGTGACAAGCAACGTGATAACTGATGTTGTCCAGGCCAACTTTAAAGTCCGTCTTAAACTGTCCTTCCTTATGGCGCAAAAACAAATACTCGAAGGGATCATAAAAGGCTGCTTTGACCTTCTGCACAGCCTCATCATCCGGATACATCAAGGGCAGTTCCTGCTTATACATCAAGGCGCAGGACGGTACCGGTGCGATCAAGTCGTAACCTTCATCTACCAGCTTCGCCAGTACTGGGATATTCGCTTCTTTAGCACGAGCCACTGCGTCGAGGTCGCCCAGCTCCAGCTTGGGCATACCGCAGCATTGCTCTTTTGGCACCAGCTCAATATGTATATCGTTGTGTTGAAATACCCGGTAAAAATCTTCGCCCAAATCCGGGCTGTTGTAATTGCCATAGCAGGTGACATAAAGGGCTACTTTGCCGGTGGTTTTACCGACAGCCTTCGGTGAGATCTGTTTACCCAGCGATTTGACCGATTTGCGCAGGGTTTTGGAATGATATTTCGGTACCGGGGCGTCTTCATGAACACCAAAGCCGGCCTGAAATGCCTTTCTGAAAGTTTTGTTGCCATTGAGTGCGTTAACGGTGATATCGACCAGGGGAATGGTCGCCAGCTTACCCACCTTATCGGTACTGGTTAGCACTTTGTCCCGCAACGATGCGCCCTGCTCTTTAAACTTGAGTGCCTTGGCACGCAGCATCAAGTGAGGGAAATCGACATTCCATTCATGGGGCGGCACATAAGGGCATTTGCTCATATAACACATGTCGCAGAGATAACATTGGTCGACCACCTTGTTGTAGTCGGCTTTATCTATCCCGTCTACTTCCATGGTTTCGGACTCATCGACTAGGTCGAATAGACTCGGAAAGGCGTCGCACAAACTGACGCAACGACGACAGCCATGACAAATATCGTAAACCCGCTCAAGCTCCGCCTCGAGACTGGCCCGATCCCAGAAGTCCTCGGTCTGCCATTCGAGAGGATGTCGCGTGGGAGCTTCAAGACTGCCTTCTCTTATCCCGGTATTTTTACTCATAACTAATCTCGCCCTGCTCACTCTGGCACGTTTACATGCGCCCAAATTAATTGGGCTTCGATAATTTTCATATCGAAGCCCAACCCGTACCTAAAACAACAGCTACTTAGCTGTCGAGTGTATCCAATGCTTTCTGGAAGCGGTTGGCATGGCTGCGTTCAGCCTTGCCCAAAGTTTCCATCCAGTCAGCAATTTCATCCAAACCTTCTTCACGAGCCGTTTTAGCCATACCCGGATACATATCCGTGTATTCGTGAGTTTCACCAGCGACTGCAGCTTTCAGGTTATCAGCGGTAGGGCCGATAGGCAGGCCCGTAGCGGGATCACCCGTTTCTTCCAGATACTCAAGGTGACCGTGGGCATGGCCCGTTTCACCCTCAGCAGTGGAACGAAAAACCACAGCAACGTCGTTGTAACCTTCAATATCAGCCTTGGCTGCAAAGTAAAGGTAGCGACGGTTAGCCTGAGATTCACCGGCAAAAGCGGCTTTCAGATTGTCTTCGGTTTTAGTGCCTTTAAGTGACATAAATATCCTCCTTCCAATTAATTCCTGGACCAGGTGTTTATCCTGAACGTGGTATACCAGCTCGTTAATGAGCTTGCGACAAGATAGCGCCTCAAATACAATCGGTAAAGTGAATTTTTTAAACAATAGTGATCGCTTTTATCGATGCAACAAAACCCTACCCTGAAGCAACTCAAATACCTCTGTGCAGTAGCCGAAAAAAAGCACTTTGGCAAAGCCGCACAGAGCTGTTTTGTTACCCAGTCAACCCTCAGCGCCAGTATTCAGGAGCTGGAACAGATTCTGGGGTCGACCTTACTGGAACGCAATCGAAAGCATGTGTTGCTCACCGCCGCTGGAGAAAAGGTCGTCTCCCGAGCGAGAAATATACTCACTGAAGTTCAGGCTCTGAGTGAAGAGGCTGCCAGTGCCTCAGAGGTCTTATCAAACCGTATAAAATTGGGCGCTATACCGACCATCGCGCCATTTTTATTACCCGATGCCCTGGCAGAAATCCGTCAAGACTACCCAAAACTTCAATTACTGATCCGTGAAGACCTGTCAGAAAACCTGGTCGCCCTGCTCCATCAGGGTGAACTCGATCTGATTCTACTTGCACTCCCCTATCCAGTTGGCAATAGCCATACCCATCACCTGTTTTATGATCCGTTTTTCCTGGCTCATCCCAGTGACCACCCGATCGCCAAGCGGAAAAAAATTACACCTCGAGATCTGGAGGGCGAAGAATTTTTACTGCTGGAACAAGGCCACTGCATGCGTAGGCATATTCTGGAAGCCTGCCAACTGATTGATGGGC
>JAHRWI010000111.1 GCA_019090225.1 Porticoccaceae bacterium | reverse complement strand
GTATACGCTTTCTCGCCTCGGAATACGATACGGGTAAAACCCATAAGGGGCGGATTGACTCCCTGGGGCTGGATGAGAATGGCTGCCCGGTGATTATCGAATACAAGCGTGCCCAAAATGAAAATGTTATTAATCAGGGCTTGTTCTATTTAGATTGGTTGCTGGATCACCAGGCCGAGTTTCAGCTGCTGGTGATGAAGCAGTTGGGGGCGGAGACTGCCGGTGCCATTGAGTGGTCGGGTACCCGCCTGATTTGTATCGCGGCGGATTTCAACAAGTACGATGAACATGCCGTGCAGCAGATCAACCGCAATATCGAGTTGATGCGCTACCGCTATTTTGGTGAGGATTTGTTGTTGCTGGAGCTGGTGAATGCCCAGAGTGAACGGCATCAAAATAAAGCGCAAGCATTAACCCAACAGGCGGCTAACGTACCGGCATCACCGATAACCAACCGCGTCAGCGGCAAGAAAAATGGCACTGATAAGTCGCAGTCAGAACGTCTGGCGGATGCTTCACCGGAACTGGTCGCTCTGTTTGAAGCGTTGTGCGATTTTGCCGAGCAGCTAGGGGACGAAGTCCAGCGTAAAGACCTGAAGCTGTACACCGCATTTAAGCGCATTAAGAACTTTGCGTCGGTCGTGATAATGACGGGGAAAAAAGACCCGAAGTTACAGGTCTACCTAAAACTGCCTGGCGACATGGCGGAAGGCAATGACTTTAGCCGTGATGTGGGCGGCATTGGGCACTGGGGCACCGGTGATTTTGAAGTCAATGTGCGCACTGTTGCCGACTTGATAAAGACAAAAGAGCTCGTCGTTCAGAGTTACGAGCGTAGTTAACAAATGCAAAAATAAGGGATTAGCGGTATGAACGGCAAAGCCAACGAGTTTACTTTTCAAAACGATATGATTCGTCAGCTAGTCGCTAACGGCTGGTTGTTGGGTAAGCCTGAAAACTACAACCGTGAACTGGCCTTGTATGAAGAGGATGTATTGGGGTTTGTTAAAGACACGCAAGATGAGCAATGGCAAAAGTTTTGTGCGCTTTACCCCAATAGCCCTGAGCAGACGTTTTTAGAGCGTGTCGCCTCGCAGCTAAATAAAGCCGACCCCAATGCTGCCAATAAGGCTATGCGCACCTTTGGTACCTTAGGTGTGTTACGCCATGAACTGCGTGACCGTGGCACCCGTTTTAGCTTATGCCAGTTTAAGCCCGAGCATGATTTAAACCCAGATACCTTGGCGCGTTACCAACAAAACCGCTTACGGGTGGTGCCGGAGTTGGTGTATAGCCCCTGGGCCAGCGATGAACATGAAGCCGAGACAGGAATACGTGCTAAACGCTGGCGCATTGATTTAGTGCTGTTTGTGAATGGCTTGCCGGTGGCTACGCTAGAGTTAAAGTCAGAATTTAAACAGGCGGTGCAAAATGCTATTAAGCAGTATAAAACCACTCGTTTCGCTATCGACCCAGCCACTAAAAAGCCCGAGCCTTTATTAAGCTTTAAACGCGGTGCGTTGGTGCATTTTGCTGTGAGCCAGTACGAGGTCTATATGGCTACGCGGCTGGAAGGGGAAGAGACTTTCTTTTTGCCCTTTAACAAAGGCACGGCGGAGGGTGGTGCCGGTAATGATGTGCCCGAGGATGTAAATCAATACGCGACCGATTACCTTTGGAACGAGGTATTGCTGCCTGACAACCTACTGAATATTCTTGCTCGATATGTGCATCTTCAAATCGAAGAAAAAGAAGACTGGGAGGGGCGCAAGTACAAAAAGGAAACCCTGATCTTCCCCCGTTACCATCAATGGGATGTAGTCAGTAAGTTGGTTGAGGCTGCGCGCACCGAAGGCCCTGGCCACAAATACCTGATACAACACAGCGCGGGATCGGGTAAATCCAACTCCATTGCCTGGGTGGCGCACCAGTTATCGTCACTGACTCTGGACAGCGGTGCTAAACAGTTTGATTCGGTGATTATCGTTACCGACAGAACGGTGCTGGATGATCAGTTACAAGAGACTATTTACCAGTTTGAACACACCGATGGTGTGGTAGGAAGGATTAATCGCAAAGAGGGGGATGGCTCTAAATCCGAAAAACTCGCCGCCGCGCTGGAAGCCTCGCAGCCCATTATTATTGTCACCATTCAAACCTTTCCCTATGTACTAAAGGCCATCGAAAATAGTGTGAGCTTAAAGGAGCGCAACTATGTGGTCATTGCCGATGAGGCCCATAGCTCGCAGACCGGATCAACAGCACGGCAGTTAAAAGAAGTATTGATGATGGACGGGATAGAGAGTGAAGAAGAGCTCACCAGTGAAGATATTTTCGATGCTGCGGTGGCCTCACGTCGTAAAGCAAAAAATTTGAGCTATCTGGCTTTCACGGCAACACCCAAAACCAAAACCTTGGAGTTATTTGGAACCTTACCGAACCCGTTAGCGCCACCTAACAAGAAGGATAACAAGCCCTATGCCTGGCATGTGTACAGCATGCGCCAGGCCATTGAAGAAGGCTTTATTCTTGACGTACTGAAGAATTACACCAACTACAAAGTGGCTTATAACCTGGCATTGAAAATAGCCGGTGCCGATGAGGAGGTTGAGAGCAAAAAGGCGAAGGTGAAGCTCAACCAGTGGGTGCGACTGCACGACTACAACATTGCACAAAAGGTGCAAGTGATTGTTGAGCACTTTAAAAACAATGTG
>JAHRWI010000110.1 GCA_019090225.1 Porticoccaceae bacterium | reverse complement strand
TATCTTGCACCTGATATTGCTCTGCTAATTTCATAAAAGGCTGCTGCTTATCATCGCCAATAATAAATAATTGCACATCCTGGTCGCTGAGCAATTTGAGTACTGCGATACTGCGATCCAGGCCTTTGGTGCGAAACCCAGAACCCACCGCCAACAATACTTTTTGTTGATCAGACACACCCAATTCTTTTCTAACTTTAGCCCTTATTTCAGCCCAGTTTTCTGGTGCCACACGATCACGGGAAATACCCGGCGGCAGAGTATGGAAGCGCTCGGAAGGGGTCCGATAAAATTCGATAAATCGGGCTCGCTCCTGCGTCGATACCTCAAGAATATCGGTATCCGAGCCCGAGCCAAACACCGCTGTCTCAAAAGCCAGATAGGCCTTTGCCCGAGGCGTCATCCGGTACCAGAAGCCTCTCTCTCGATAGGCCTTATAGGCAAAACAGGAATCCGCCGCGTAATATAAATCCAGACCAGGCCACTTATTGAAACCGACCACAAGATCAAACTGCCCCGTGGCCAATACGCATGACAAATCATCGGCAAAATTTGTCATGCGCGCGGCGTTGCTCCAGCCACGGCGCGAGATCAAATCAACAGAGATATTGGCAGCCTTATCACCGTCCCATGATGTGCAATAAACGGTGATCTCATGGCCTCGCTGCTGGGCTTCTTTCGCGATAGCCAGCATATTCCGCTGCAGGCCACCGAAGGGAAAGTAGCGATATAAAACGAAGGCAAGTTTCATTCTAGGCCAGCTTCATACTGAGCTAATTCCATACTTAGCTAATTTCGTGCTAAACAAGCTGAACCGGCTCTGCACCGCCAAGTCTTTCAATAGCGGCCAACACCAGCTCAGGCGATAGCTCCTTTAAGCATTTAAGGTGCTCCTGGGGGCATTGCCGTTGAAAGCATGGCCCACAATCCACCGATATCGCTACCATCTCAACCTGATCACCCAATGGTGGTGTAAAGCCCGGCGATGTCGAACCATAAACTGCGACCAGGGGACGATTTAAAGCTGCGGCGATATGCATCAAGCCAGAATCATTGCTCACCACCATGGCCGCGCAAGACAGTAAATCGATGGCCTGGGCGAGCTCGGTGCGTCCGGCAAGGTTTACCGTCTGCTTTTGATCTGCCTCAGCAAGCCCGTCCCGAATAGTCTCGCCTACCGCTTTGTCATTATCTGAGCCCATAATCCATACCTGCCAACCGCGCTGGATCATGGCTTCAGCCACGCTTTGATAATGGCTTTCTGGCCAGCGTTTAGCTGGACCAAATTCTGCTCCGGGGCAGAGCGCTAATACCGGGCGTGCCAAATCAAGACTCAGATTTTTGAGCACATCAGCCACCCCCTGGCTATCAATCTGCAAGCAGGGTCGCGGCAGAGTTTCAGGCAGGGCTTTGTGATCTGGGAAGGCGAGGGCCGCAAAGCGTTGCACCATCAAAGGATAAGCTTGTTCGTCCAACAAGCGTATGTCGTTGAGCAGGCCAAAGCGCATTTCACCGCGCCAGCCCACGCGCCGAGGAATACCGGCAAACAGGGGAATCAAGGCAGACTTAAAAGAATTAGGCAGCACATAGGCGGCCTGATATTTTTTCTTACTCAGGGTTTGTGCGAGCTGCCAGCGTGCCAACAAATCTAGCTTGCCATGGCCAACGGGCATAACAATGGCCTCATTAATTTCGACCATGCGCTGGAGAATCGGCTGACTCCAGCCCGGTGCCAAAACATCTATGGATGCTTCGGGGTATTTTTCTTTCAACAGGGTAAACAGGGTTTGGGCCATGACCATATCGCCAACCCATGAAGGGCCGACGATTAAGAGCGGCAATTCGCCCGATGTCTGGTGTGTGGTGACCGCTTTGGTCATGGCCTGTTAGATTTAGTCTTCGACCGGCGCCAACCATTCTGGATGGTCATTGTTACGACCTCGCACCGCATCAAAATACAAACCTTGTAATAAGCCAGTAACAGGACCGCGAGCACCGCAACCTATGGTGCGATTATCCATCTCGCAAATGGGCAGTACTTCTGCCGCTGTACCCGTAAAAAAGGCCTCATCGGCAATATACACTTCGTCGCGGGTTATACGTTTTTCACGTACCTCGTAGCCCTGCTCCTGGGCCAGTTGAATAACCGTGCCACGGGTGATGCCATCGAGGCACGACGTTAATTCCGGCGTATAAAGCACATTATCTCGGACGATAAAGATATTTTCGCCGCTGCCTTCGGCCACGTAGCCTTCGACATCGAGCAACAGGGCTTCGTCGTAACCGTTATCCAACGCTTCACGCAGGGCCATCATCGAATTCATGTAATTGCCATTCGCCTTAGCTTTGCACATGGTGATGTTGACGTGGTGCCGAGTGTAGGAGGAGGTGTGAATACGTATGCCTTTCTCCAGTGCCTCGGGGCTCATATAGGAAGGCCATTCCCATGCCGCAACGATTAAATGGGTGCTCAGGCCATCGGCTCGCAAACCCATAGCTTCGCTACCCAGAAACGCCATGGGCCGGAGGTAACCTTCTTCCAGGTTATTCTCACGCACGACGGTACGCTGGGCTTGGTTAATATCATCGATCTCAAAGGGCATATTCATGCCAATGATTTTGGCGGAATTAAACATTCGCTGGGTGTGTTCTTTGAGCCGAAAAATAGCCGTGCCGTGGGATTCGGTTTTGTAAGCCCGCACCCCTTCAAACACTCCCATACCATAATGCAGGGTATGGGTCAGCACGTGGACTTTGGCATCACGCCAGGGTACTAATTCACCGTCAAACCAAATCTTTCCGTCGCGATCTGCAAACGACATTTATTCACTCCTTATCATTAATATTGGTGTTCACCCAGTCATCAAACTTGCCTGTTAAACCTTGCTTAGACCCTGATTTGAAACCCTAAAAAAAGGATCTTCAAACAATGCCTTCAAATAGCTTTTGCCACACTGCAAGCACTGACTGACGATAAGCCTCGAATTGCTCTGCGGCCACCTGGTTTGGCTGCGCCTGCAACTGCAAACGATGTCCCGCAGAACGGTAGGCAATATAAGCGTCCGTCAGTTGCCGATTTTCGTCAGCGGTGAGCATACCGCTTTCGGACAAGGCCGCCAGCAGGCGAATATTGTCGCTCCACTGAGTCAAACTGGGGAAAATATGAGCCTGAGCTAAAACCGCGAATTGAACCATAAATTCAATATCAACGATACCTCCCGGATCCTGTTTTAGATCAAACTGGCCCGCCTGGGTTTGTTTTGCATCAAGACCCAGATGCTCGGCCATTTTCTTGCGCATCGCTACGACATCACGCTTCAAAACCTCGGTGTCCCGCTCTCGCATCAGGATCTTGCGGCGCAACGCAGTAAACTGCGTCGCCAGTTCTGGATCTCCCGCCACTGGCCGCGCCCGAACCAGCGCCTGATGCTCCCAGGTCCAGGCATTGTCCTCCTGGTATTTTTCGAATGCCTCAATTGAGCTAACCAGCAAACCCGAATTACCGGAAGGCCGCAGTCGCATATCCACCTCGTACAACACCCCGGCAGGGGTGACGGTATTAAGGATGTGGATGACACGCTGGCCAAGACGAACAAAAAATGTCTCGTTAGCAATACTCCGCTCGCCAGTGGTCATCTGACTGGAATCCGTGTCGTGCAAAAAAACCAGATCCAGATCGGAGCCATGGCCCAGCTCAATGCCGCCTAACTTTCCGTAGGCTAGCACCAGAAAGTCGCTACAACTCGGGTTTGGGCTAAGATTTGAGCTGGCGTTTAAATCGGTATTCAGACAACCCGGCAAACCGTGTTTGGTCGTCAGTTGTTGCCAGGCAAGACTTACCACCTCCTCCAGAATGACTTCGGCCAGACAGGTGAGGTGGTCGCTGACCTTCATCAGTGGCAAAACCTCCATCACCTCACAAGCTGCAACCCGCAGGCCATGGGCCAGCCGGAAATAACGCAGGGCTTCCATTTGCGCTTCAAGATCATCTTCGGGAATACGCAACAAATGCTGGCGCAATTCGTCACTCAATTGCTGACGATCAGGCGGCGCAAACAGACTTCGGGCATCGAGAAGCTCATCGAGCAAGACCGGATGCCTGCTTAAACTTTGACTAATCCAAGGGCTAGCCGCACACAGCACCACTAGTTGTTTGAGGGCTGCCTGATTTTCAATCAAAAGCACCAGGTAGGCGCTGCGCCGGGCCACTGACTCCACCAGGATCAAGACCCTGGTCAGAGTCTCGGCACTATTCGTCATCAGCGCACAGGCAGCAATAACGATTGGCATGAGTTTATCGAGGCGCTCCCGTGTCTCTGCCGCCATCGCTGACACTTTCTGACTGTTTCGCAAACCCTCAAGGCGCTCCGCCGCTGCCTGTGCATCGTCATAACCCAGGGCCTCCAGATTTTCCCTGGCATTAGG
>JAHRWI010000109.1 GCA_019090225.1 Porticoccaceae bacterium | reverse complement strand
TTCATCACCGTGAACAAATTCACAGAGCATTTCAAAGCGGCTGAACCAGTCAGGCGTGTCGGTCGCCAGGTTTATCAGCAAACCGTGCTGCCCAGCGATAAGTTCTTCTATGTTGTTCACCTTGTTGGAGTTGCTGCTTTCGCTGCCGTCATTGGCGGAATTTGTCGCAGAAAAAATCCGAATTGATTCCGGGCTGTTTTTATCGATGGGCTGATACAGGTTTTGGTGGGGTAGAAAACTGGCTGCAGACCAGTGCCACAGCTTTTCGCTCATTGCCTCTGCGGTGCTTTCGTCAGGTGCATAAATGAATATGTCATTATTCATTTGCCAGGCTTTCTCTACCAGTTGGCAACCCAGGCTCATAACCGCCTGGGTATCACCTTTGACCTGATAAAAATTAACCTTGGTCACGCTTACCGCTCGTATTGTTTAGGCTGACTCATTTTTTTAGCCCGATTCAACTAGCACGGTTCAGTAAATACTCAAGTAGTAAGGGTACCGGTCTTCCTGTAGCGCCTTTTGGGCCAGCTGAGTTCCAGGCCGTGCCCGCGATATCCATGTGCGCCCATTTATAGTCTTTGGTGAAGCGCCCTAAAAAGCAGGCGGCAGTAATGGTGCCTGCGCCAGCGCCGCCAATATTTGGGGTGTCAGCAAAGTTACTTTTAAGCTGCTGGTCGTATTCTTCCCACAGGGGTAATTGCCAGGCGCGATCACCGGCGTTTTGTCCTGCGCGTAACAAGTCATCAGCAAGGTCCTGGTCGTTACTGAGCAAGCCAGTTGCGAAATGCCCCAATGCCATGATGCAAGCGCCGGTTAATGTGGCGATGTCGATAACGGCGTCGGGTTTGTAGCGGGCGGCATAGCTTAAGGCATCACAGAGAATTAACCGGCCCTCTGCGTCGGTGTTTAAGATTTCAATGGTTTGACCAGACATGGACGTGACAACATCCCCCGGTCTTGTGGCGGTGCTGCTGGGCATGTTTTCAACGGTGGGCACCAGGCCCACGACGTTGAGTTTGGGTTGAATGACTGCGAGGGCTTCCATAACACCGAAGACACTTGCGGCACCGCACATGTCGTACTTCATTTCGTCCATCTTTGCGCCGGGCTTCAAGCTGATTCCGCCGGAATCAAAGGTAACGCCTTTGCCTACCAGGACGATGGGTTTACTGGTTTTAGCAGCACCTTGATATTCCATGGCAATTAAATGGGCTGGATGTTTGGAGCCGGCACTGACAGAAAGCAGCGCGCCCATACCCAGTTCCTGCATTTGTTTTTCGGACAATACCTTGGTGCTGATGCTGGCGTGTTTGCGGCCCAGCGCTCGCGCCTGGCTGGCAAGGTAAGGCGGTGTGCAGGTGTTGCCTGGTAGGTCGCCGAGATAACGGGCTTTATTAACCCCTGCGGCTATGGTGCTACCCAGGGTGATGCCCGCTTTGTTGGCGGCCAGACCGCTGCGATCTTTACAGGCCACGGTGACCTTTTTTAATTTATTTTTACCGGGTGCTTTGGCCCCGACTTTTTTGTAGCTATAACTGCCTTCAACAAAGAGTCGGCTGAGTTGCATGGCAGCCCACTGCTGATCATGACCGCTGATGGCGATTTGAGTTAGGGTGGTTGCCGCCGTTTTTATCGCATCGCCGCTTGCCGCTTTGGCAGCGGCCTTACAAATTTTAAGAAATTGCTCGACGCTGGGTGGGACATCACCAATACCCACTAAGAGCAATCGTTTGGCTGACAAACCTGCTGGCTCATGGAGCATAAGCGTTGTCCCCAACTTGCCGGAAATATCACCGTTGTCTCGACACCGAGTCATCAAGCCACCGGTGGCCTTATCAATAATCGCGCCGTTAGCGGAGAGTTTGCCACCCTCGTTGATGGGCACGATAAGGCAATCGGTTTTTATCGTTAAAGGATCGGCGGTACGGGCAGATAATTCCATGGTAGTCCTCAAGACAAAGCATAATTTATGCTGGATAATTGCAGGCAACAGTTTATGCCAAGCGCAGACGCTAACCAAACGCTTAGCGTAATTATTTGCCGTAAAAGTTTGTAGTAGAGGGTGTCGCAAAAGTGTGTCGAAAAAAATGCCTGGCGAGATGGCCTGGCTGTTTGTGTAAGGTGTAGAGGTTTACGCAAGGTATTGGGGTTAAATCGATTTAAGGTATTGGGGTATTCAGTGCAGTGATTATTTTCCGCTACATCGGCAAGGCCATATTAGCGACGACTGGGGCGGTGACCCTGGTTTTGATGCTGGTGATTATGAGCGGTCGCTTTGTGAAGTATTTGGCCGAAGCAGCGGCGGGGCAGCTCGATGCCAATATTCTGTTTGCGGTGATCGGCTATCGCATTCCCGGTTTTCTTGAACTCATTCTGCCGTTGGCGTTCTTCCTGGCTATTTTGCTGTCCTATGGGCGGATGTATGTCGACAATGAAATGACAGTCTTGTACGCCTGCGGTATGGGGCCGAATAAATTAATCCGTTACACCATGGTCATTGCTCTTGGTGTGGCGGGCCTGGCGGCGTGGCTGAGTTTGTCGGTGAGTCCATCTGGGCTGGCGAAGGCGGAGGCTTTGTTAAATGCTCAAAAAGATCGTGGTGAGTTTGCGTCCATTGAAAGTGGCAAGTTCTACAGTTTACGTGAGGGCCGTGGCGTCACGTATAGCGAAGCAGTTGCGGAAGATGGAACCATGAGTAATGTCTTTCTCGCCGAGCCGGGCAATGAGAAGAGTGAAGATCCAGCACGGGTAGTGGTGTTTTCTGAAGGCGGACATTCCCAGCGGGATAAAAATAACGGCGAGCAATATCTGGTGCTCGAAAATGGTTACCGCATCCAGGGTGTGCCGGGCCGGGCCGATTTTCAGATCACCTCATTTGAGGAATATGGCCAGCGCCTCGCCAAGCCACGGCCGGGGAATCGGGATCGAAAAAAAGCTGGGACCTTAAGTACCCAGGTTCTATTGTCATCAGACCAGCCCGCCCATCGTGCGGCTCTGCTGTGGCGGTTTTCGGTGCCTTTATTGGTGTTAGTGGTGACCTTGATTGCGGTACCTTTGAGTCGAACCAATCCCAGGCAGGGTCGTTTTGTAAAAATTTTTCCTGCGGTGATTATTTATATCCTCTATCTGGTGATTCTTAATGTGGCGCGCAGTGGCATAGAGGAAGAGGTGCCGATGGCGCTGTTACGCTTTTGTGGCGTGCATTTGATATTCCTGGCTGTTGCGGCGGTACTGATTGCCTGGAATAGCGGTTGGCGGCCGAGCCTGTCGAAACAATCTGATGTGGCTCCGGGGGCAGGTTCGGCATGAAGCAGCTATCCCGCTACGTAGGTGTTTTTGTTCTCGGTTCAATTACCCTGGTATTGATGGTGGTTCTGGGCATCGACATTATCGCTGCGCTGATTGACGGTCTGGAGGAAATTAGCAACGATTATCAATTCCCAGATGTGCTTTACCACATCTGGCTGACCTTGCCCGCGCGGATCTACCAGCACCTGCCTTTTGCTTCATTGATTGGCTGTTTGATGGGCCTGGGTGTGCTGGCCGGAAATAGTGAATTGGTGGTGATGCGAGCGGCAGGTGTTTCACTCTTGCGTATCACCGGTTTCGTCGCCCGGCCGGTGCTATTGGTTATTGTTGTCGGCGCAATTCTCGGTGACTTTGTTGTGCCCTATACCGACCAGTTGGCGGAAAGCCGCAAGATGCTGTTGCGAGGGGAGAGGGATAGTCT
>JAHRWI010000108.1 GCA_019090225.1 Porticoccaceae bacterium | reverse complement strand
GAAGACGAGAGTGGTTCGATAGAAGAAGGTGGCGAAACAGCAGACACCATCGTCGTTGACGACTCCGAAGATGAAGATGAGGACGCTGAGAGTTTGTCAGATCCAAAAGAACTTGAGGATTACGATGAAAGTGTCCGTATTCGCAAGTTATGGCGTTCCTCAGTGGGTGAAGGGCAAGAAGCCTTTTCGGCGAGCCTGCAACCCGCAATTTTCGGTCAGCATATTTTCAGCGCCGATCCCGAGGGTGTAGTCAGTGCATTTACGCTTAACGATGGCGATCGTATCTGGCGCACCAAGCTCGACACTACCCTGACGGCAGGTGTCGGTGCCGGTGAAGGCCTGGTGTTAGTGGGTAGCCGGGACGGTGAAGTGATAGCCCTTGCGTCGGATACTGGAGAGGAGCGCTGGCGTACGGCACTGACCAGCGAGGTTCTGGCACCACCGGCAGCCGCAGGCGACCTGGTTGTCGTACAAACCCAGGACGGCAAAATCCACGGTTTATCGACGAGCTCTGGCGAGTTGATTTGGCGTTATGTAGCAGAGTTGCCGGTATTGACCCTGAGGGGCACGGGCTCGCCAGTAATAGCAGATACCATGGCGGTGGTTGGCTTTGCCAGTGGCAAGCTGGTGGCGCTTAACATTGCCTCAGGCGGACTGTTGTGGGAATCCAAACTAGTGACCGGTGAAGGTAAAACCGAGTTAGAGCGTATGGTCGATGTAAACACACCGGTATTGGTCGGCGATATCGTCTATGCGACCAGCTACCAGGGCAAGGTCGGTGCCTTGAGTCGCGGTGCGGGTCGAGAGCTGTGGACGCATTCGAGCTCCAGCTATCGAGCGCCTTCTTATCGCTCGGGACGACTTTATGTTGTCGACACTGAAGATAAAGTTTATTCCTATCAGGCATCGGGCGGCAGACAGCGCTGGGTAAATGAAGACTTTATGCGTCGCAAACTGACTGAGCCATTAGCGCTTGAAAGCCATCTGGCGGTGGCCGACCGAGAAGGTTATCTGCATATACTTGCCACTGATGATGGTCGAGTGGTCGGTCGGCAAAAAGTCGATGGCGATGGTATTTCCGTTGCGATGATTGCGGGTAAAGTGGCTGGCAAAATAGACAAAGATTCTGGGCAAGAGAGCGATTATAAGGAAAGCTTTTTTGTCCTGGATAACAGCGGTGACCTTACCGCCTATCAGCTGGAAATTGAGGACAGTGAATAGCCGATGTTGTGACGGCAGTTATTTCAGGGTTCTATTCGTTTAAGGGTTTTATTTATTCAATGACTCTATGCATTGAGGGCTCCTCTTATTCCGGAGTTCTATATATTCCAGATTCGTGCTCGTCAAATTGCAGTAGAATAGCCGCCTTAATTCAAGCGTAATTAAACCATGCTTCCAGTTATAGCCCTTGTCGGGCGTCCCAATGTGGGTAAATCCACACTATTTAACCGTCTTACGAAAACGCGGGATGCCCTGGTGGCCAATTATCCGGGGCTGACCCGGGATCGAAAATATGGTGAGGGCGAGTTTGAAGGCCGTCGTTATATGGTTATCGATACCGGCGGTATTACCGGCGACGAAGAGGGTATCGACTGGGAAATGGCCGCCCAATCTCAGCAGGCTATGACTGAGGCTGATATTATTTTTTTCATGGTCGACGCTCGCGAAGGTTTGTGTGCTGTTGATGAGGAGATTGCTCGTAAGCTGCGCCAAAAAGCCTACGCTGTGGTGCTGGTTGTCAATAAGATTGACGGTGTTGACCCCAATATGGCGCTATCAGATTTCCACGGCATGGGTATCGCCGAGCCTTTCCCCATTACGGCCACCCATGGTCGAGGGATTAAGCAGCTTCTTGAAGAAACCCTGGGTCAATTGCCAGACAAAGGCCCGGTAATATCACCTACATCCACGGGTATTAAAATGGCCGTTGTCGGACGTCCGAATGTCGGTAAATCGACCCTGGTCAATCGACTACTGGGTGAGCAAAGAGTGGTCGTCTATGATGAACCGGGCACCACCCGTGACAGTATCTATATTGATTATGAACGCGCGGGTCGGCGTTATACCCTTATCGACACCGCGGGTGTCAGGCGGCGCAAAAACGTTACGCTGACGGTAGAAAAGTTTTCTATCGTAAAAACCTTACAAGCCATCGACGATGCCAATGTGGTGATCCTGCTGATCGATGCCCAGGAGGCCCTGGTCGAACAGGATATGCACTTAATGGGTTACACCATCGAAGCGGGCAGGGCTTTGGTGATTGCGGTCAATAAATGGGATGGCCTGGAGCAGGAACAGAAGGATTGGCTGAAGCAGGAACTCAAGCGTCGTTTGCGCTTTGTCGAATTCGCCGATATCCACTTTATCTCTGCCTTGCATGGCACCGGTGTTGGACATTTATATAAATCGATTTTAAGCGCTTATAAAGCCGCTACCGATGCACTGAATACCAACCGTCTGAGCACTATTCTTGAAGACGCAGTGAATGATCATCAGCCGCCGCTGGTGCGTGGTAGGCGCATTAAATTACGTTACGCCCATGCCGGTGGCAGAAATCCACCAGTGATTGTTATTCACGGCAGTCAAACCAGCGAAGTGCCTAATCACTACACCCGTTATCTGGAAAAGACTTTCCGCCGAGTGCTGGGTCTGCACGGTACACCCATAAAAATAGAATATCGCTCTGGTGATAATCCTTACGCAGGGCGAAGCAATAAATTGACAACCCGCCAGGTCAATAAGAAAAGACGTTTAATGAAGCATGTTAAGAAGAAGTGATGATATTCCAGCTTATTTTTTGACTAAAGTTAAGCCTTGTTGCTCGGCAAATTTTAAAGCCACTGATTCGAGTTGATCAGGCTTGTAATGTTGATCTTCATATTTCCGATCAGGGAGGTCCTTTGACCTATGTGTTAGGTTACATATGTTTAAAGCTTCGCCATCAGGGGTAACTATTTCTAGAAAGATAATAAAATCACCATTGGTACATTTATAAGTGGTTTTCAATGCTTCTCACCTGGTCAGTGTGGAGATGGAAATAAGCGTAACACGCATACGCGTTTATGGTTTTTAGTTAGACTTAAGAATACTTTCAATCTCATCCATCAACTGATTGCAGCGCTTAATCACCGCCTCATATATTTCCGGTGAGGCCATATCTGCCCCCGCTGTTTTTAGTATGTCGTAGGGATAATCAGAACCACCGGCCTCAAGAATAGACAGATATTGCTGTCGCTCTTTTGGGCCGCCGCTTAATACTTTGTCCATTAAATAGTAGGCCGCCGAAATTGACGTGGCATATTGGTAGACATAAAAGTTTCGGTAAAAGTGCGGTATATAAGCCCATTCGACCGTGTAGGTATCATCTATCTTCATGACTTCCTGCTCATGGCCGTAGTAACGTTTCAGCGTTGCGCCATAGATGGCATTGAGTTTGTCCGCAGACAGGGCACTACCATTCTCTACCTCCTCATGAATGGCCAATTCGAATTCGGCGAATTGAGTCTGGCGGAAAAAGGTGCCACGCAAACCCTGCAATTCTTCAAATAAATAATAGAGTTTTTCCTGTTTGGTGCTAGCGGTCTCTGCCAGGTATTTGTAGAGCAACAACTCGTGGGAGATAGAGGCGATCTCGGCAATAAATGTCGCGTATTCGGATTTGGCGAAAGGTTGATTGTGCTGCGTCAGTAGTGAATGCATACCGTGGCCCCACTCGTGGGCGAAGGTGCTCACCGAGTCAAAATCATTATTGTGATTGAGCAGGAGGTAGGGATGTACATCGTATGCTGCACTCATGGCGTAAGCGCCGCTGCGTTTTCCCTCAGTGGGTTCAACATGCATCCAGCCTTTGCCCACAGAGTCCTGATAGAGTTTTCGGTAGTCTTCACCCAGGGGCGTTAAGGCTTTGTCGAGTAACTGGTGTGCGTCATCAATCCCGTATTGTTTGTCGAGATCGGCAATGGCGGGATAAACATCGTAGTAATGAGGGTCATCTATTTTCAACAAGCGAGCGTGGAGTTTGAGATAGCGATGCAGAGTCGGCAGATTGTCATTGACGGTTCCAACCAGGGTTCGATAAACCGCTTCGGGGATATTGTCTACCGCCAATGACCGAGCCAGGGCTGATGGGTAGCCACGCATACGGGCGTCAAAAATCTGAGCTTGAACTTGTCCGCTTAATGTTTGCGCGAGAGTTTGCTGATAGTTTATATAGCTGCCAAAAAATGCGTCGAAGACGGCTTTTCTATCGGTTCGGTTTTCGGTGCCGCGAAATTGTGTATAACCAGAGGGGGTGAGTTTGACCAGTTCACCTGTGCTCAAGGTAATCTCCGGTCGGGGAATTTCTGCATTGGTGAGAATGCTGTAAGCCGAGCTGGCCATACGCAGGGGTGCGCTAGATGCCGCGAGAATTTTCTCTTCACGAGCGGGCAGTACATGAGGCGCTTTGCGCAAGGTGTTGCGGATTAAAAAGTCGTAATCACTGAGCGCGGGTGTGTTTTGTTGCCACTGTAATAATTTATCTTTATCGATGCTTAATAATTCTGGTTCCAGATAACTGACGTTCTCGCTATAGGTGGTTAATAAATCCTCCGCCTGAGTGTGACGTTCTCGGAAGGCTGAATTAGCAAGGTCAGTGTCTTTAGCTAAAAAGCTATAGGTATAGAGGCGCATCAAATTTTTGTAGGCCTCGGAGTTGCTTTGGAGGCATTGTCCAAGAGTTTGGGCATCCGTATTTAATTGCCCTCGACACTGGGTGAGCTCGGCTATTTGTTTGGCGACGCTCTTTCGTGCTGATTCCCATGCGGCAATATCTGGGTAGAGTTCGCTCAGGTCCCAACTGCTTTTTATGGACTGCTCAGGGGAGGATTGCGCTGAGATTGCTGCACTATGCAGAGAAAAGCTTATAGCGATTAGCAGGCTGGCTAAGAGCGTTTGACAACTTATTTTGTCGAGCATATTTCTTGTCCTTGCTAATCGAGTTTCCTGACAGGTTTTTCTAAGAAGGCTTTTTACTTGCCGGTAAATTAATCGTCATTACTTTCGGGCTCAAGGTCAGAATTAGGCTGAACACTTTGCACCTGACAATCCAGCGTGCCATCAAGCACAGTCACTGTGATTTGATCCTGAATCTCAGTATCAGCCACATGCGTAATCACCTGCCGGGCTTTGTTTTGGGCGATGGCATAACCACGCTCCAGAGTATTCAGGGGGCTAACAGCCTGTAGCAATCCGGAGGTAGCGGCGAATTCGTCGTTCTTGCGCGCCAGGTTATGTTTTATGGCGATGTTTAAGCGCTCCCGCAAATGCTTATTTCGATCCGATAGCTGAGCTAACTTAGCCTGAGGTGCCTGAGCATGGTAGCGACTTAAGACCTGACCGAGTTCCAGCTGCTTACCGTGTAAGTGTAGTTGAATACTTTTCAGCAGGCGGATTTCAAGATGATCCAGATGCTGCCCTTGCTTTTCAAGGATCTCGCTGGGGTGCCGCAAGCGAAGACGCAGGTTACGTAAGGTTTGCTGGGCCTTACTTAACTGTGCATGGGCCTGTTGGCTAAACCAGTCGCTGTAGCCCTGAAAAACCTGGGCCAATTCCTGGGCGTCTGGGCTGGCCAGTTCGGCAGCGGCAGAAGGTGTTGGAGCTCGAAGATCAGCGACAAAATCAGCGATGGTGGTGTCTGTTTCGTGACCCACTCCGGAGACAACAGGGATCGCACTGGCGGCGATAGCTCTCGCCACGCTTTCCTCATTAAAAGCCCAGAGGTCTTCGATCGAGCCGCCACCACGGGTAAGTATAAGCACATCACATTCGGCTCGGGTGTTTGCCAGCGCCAGGGCATCGCTTATGCCCTGGACGGCCTCATGACCCTGTACGGGAGTAGGGTAAATGCTTACCGGTATAGCGGGAAAACGCCGCTCCAGTACGTGCAAAATATCTCGAAGGGCAGCGCCAGTGGGGGAGGTGATAAGGCCAATATGCTGAGCAAACTGCGGTAGTGGCTGTTTCAGCTCATCATTGAACAAGCCTTCCTCAGCGAGTTTTGCTTTCAGTAGCTCAAAGCGACGCTGCAAATCCCCCAGCCCAGCCGGTTCCATATGTTCGACAATCAATTGATAGTCGCCGCGATTCTCGTAAAGACTCACGCGTCCTCGCACCAATATCTTGTCGCCGTTTTCAGGGCGAAACTTTACTGCACGGTTGCGGTTGCGAAACATCGCACAGCGAATCTGGGCATTATCGTCTTTAAGAGTGAAGTACCAATGGCCGGATGAAGGCCTGGCAAGATTGCTCAGCTCAGCTTCTACCCACAATAAAGACAGGTGGGTCTCCAGCAATTGCCGGGCGCGCCGGTTGAGCTGGGTCACTGAAAAAATCTGTCTGGCGTCGGCCTGAACTGAGGTGCTTACTGAGGTGCCTGCTGAGCTGGATGAGGTCATGGTTTGGGATTGTAGAGAAAACTGCCGTAACGGCAAGCATGGACATGACCAGGAGAGCCTTACAATGGCGATGAAGGCTTATTGACGGAGCTTAAACTAAGGCCGAAGTGAGTTTACCGACTCAGACCGTCGGTCTATAATGCCGTGCTTCCCAAACTCTGTGGACTCCAATGCTGCGAATTGATCAGGAAGCACTCACCTTCGACGATGTCCTCCTTATCCCCGGTTATTCTGAGGTGATAGCGACTGGCGTTGATCTCTCTACCCGGCTTACCCGAGCCATCACCCTCAATATTCCCCTGGTCTCTGCGGCTATGGATACGGTGACTGAGTCGCGCCTGGCCATTGCCCTTGCTCAGGAGGGCGGCATTGGTATTATTCACAAGAATATGACCGCTACTCAGCAGGCCCTTGAAGTGCGCGCTGTTAAAAAGTTCGAGAGTGGCGTCGTTAAAGACCCTATTACGATTGATGCCGACGCCTCTATTCGAGAGCTGGTCGCGTTGACTCAGGAATACAATATATCCGGCGTGCCAGTGCTCAAAGATGGTGAGCTAGTGGGCATCGTCACCCGCCGGGATGTGCGTTTTGAAACCGATCTGGATTCATCGGTAGCCTCGGTGATGACCCCCAAAGATCGCCTGGTAACGGCCAAAGAAGGTGCAGAACCTGAAGAAGTAAAACGCCTGTTACATAAATTCCGTATCGAAAAAGTTCTCGTGGTAAACGAGCAGTTTGATCTGTGTGGCCTGATTACCGTTAAAGATATCGATAAAGCCGAGCGTTATCCCAACGCCTGTAAAGATGATCAGGGTCGATTGCGGGTCGGCGCATCGGTAGGCACCAGCCCCGATACCGAGGAGCGCGTTGAGGCTTTGGTTAAGGCCGGTGTCGATGTGCTGGTAGTGGATACCGCTCATGGTCATTCCAGCAATGTCATTGGACGGGTGCGCTGGATAAAAACCCACTACCCCGACGTTCAGGTAATTGGCGGTAACATCGCCTCCCCAGAGGCCGCCCTGGCCCTGGCAGAAGCTGGCGTAGATGGCGTTAAAGTGGGTATTGGCCCTGGTTCTATCTGCACCACGCGGATCGTTACCGGTGTCGGCGTGCCGCAAATCAGCGCCATTGCCAATATTGTCGAGGTGTTAAAAGGTACCGACATTCCTGTGATTGCCGATGGTGGCATTCGTTTTTCCGGTGATATTTCCAAAGCCGTGGTCGCCGGTGCCGAATCGATCATGGTCGGTTCGTTATTTGCCGGTACTGAAGAAGCGCCCGGCGAGATCGAGCTTTACCAGGGGCGAACCTACAAGGCTTATCGAGGCATGGGCTCTTTGGGCGCTATGGCTCAGCGTGATGGTTCCAGTGACCGTTATTTTCAGGATGCCAGTGCCGGTGCCGAAAAACTGGTGCCCGAAGGCATAGAAGGCCGAGTGCCTTACAAAGGCCCGATCTCAGCCATTATTCATCAATTGATGGGCGGCCTGCGTTCAGCCATGGGTTACACCGGTAGCTCCGATATGGAAACCATGCGCACGGTACCCAAATTTGTCCGGGTGACGAGCGCGGGTATGGGTGAAAGTCATGTCCATAATGTTGGTATTACCAAAGAAGCGCCGAACTACCCGGTTGGCGATTACTAAGAGTCAGGAAGGCAAGTTAGTATTTAAATTAAGTTGCAGTCTTAAGTAATTGTTTTTAATTTTGTTTTATAGAAAAATATAACGGGGCCGGTGGGCTCCGTTTTTATTTATTAACACAAGTAGCCATCCCTTTATGACAAACGATATCCATACTCAAAAGATCCTGATTCTTGATTTCGGATCGCAATATACCCAACTTATAGCCCGCCGCGTTCGAGAGGCAGGGGTTTACTGCGAAATTTACAGCTGTGAAGTCGACCCAGAAAGTATTCGAGACTTTGCACCCTACGGGATCATTCTTTCCGGCGGCCCTGAGTCAGTCACTGCCGCTGCCGGGCCTCAGGTTCCTGATGTGGTATTTGATCTAGATGTCCCCATATTGGGCATTTGTTATGGCATGCAATGCATGGCCCAGCGTTTTGGCGGCAGTGTGGCATCGTCTGATAAGCGAGAGTTTGGCTACGCGCAAATCAAAACCCATGGCGCTAGCGAATTGCTTAAAGACATCACCGATCATGTTGACCACGCAGATGGTGGAGCACTGCTTGATGTATGGATGAGCCACGGTGATAAGGTGGCTGAGCTGCCCACCGGTTTCGAGCTGATGGCCGCCACTGAATCTTGCTCCATAGCGGGCATGTATCGAGCAGACAAGCATTGGTACGGTTTACAGTTCCACCCGGAAGTGACCCACACCCTGCAAGGCGAGCGTATATTTAGCCGCTTTGTTCACGATATCTGCGGCTGTGAATCTTTGTGGACAGCCGAGAACATTATTGATGATGCCATCGAACGGGTAAGGGCAACGGTGGGGCAGGACAAAGTCTTACTGGGCTTATCTGGCGGTGTTGATTCATCGGTAGTCGCGGCCCTGCTACACAAAGCCATCGGTGATCAACTCACCTGCGTGTTTGTCGACAATGGCCTGTTGAGAAAAAAAGAAGGCGACCAGGTGATGGACATGTTCGCCCGCAATATGGGCGTACGGGTTATTCGTGTTGATGCCGAACAGCAATTTTTAAGCGGTCTCGTCGGAGTTGACGACCCCGAGCAAAAACGCAAGGTTATTGGCGGCACCTTTATCGATATTTTTGATGCCGAAGCAAAACGCATAGAAGATGTTAAGTGGTTAGCTCAAGGCACTATTTATCCCGATGTGATTGAATCCGCAGGGTCTAAAACTGGCAAAGCTCATGTCATTAAATCCCATCACAACGTCGGTGGCCTGCCCGATGATATGGAGCTTGATCTGGTTGAACCTTTGCGAGAGCTGTTTAAAGACGAGGTGCGAAAAATAGGTCTGGAGCTGGGCCTGCCCTACGACATGGTCAATCGGCATCCCTTCCCAGGGCCGGGGCTTGGCGTGCGCATACTGGGTGAAGTTAAAAAACAATATGCAGATATTCTCCGCGAAGCGGATGCTATTTTTATCGACGAGTTATACGCCGCAGACCTCTATCATAAAACCAGTCAGGCCTTTGCGGTATTCCTGCCGGTTAAATCCGTAGGCGTGGTGGGCGACGCCAGACGCTACGAATATGTGGTCGCGTTACGGGCTGTTGAGACGGTGGATTTTATGACAGCTCGTTGGGCGCATCTGCCCTACGAATTTATTGAGAAGGTGTCTAACCGCATTATTAACGAAATCTCTGGGATTTCTCGCGTAGTTTATGACGTTTCCAGTAAACCGCCAGCCACAATCGAGTGGGAGTGACTGGCATCTAAGTGTTTATCACAGCCTTTGTGCTGCAATGGTAGAGCTGGTCACCACACGACCTCGTCCAATAGTTGGGCAAGGCGTTTTAACGCCTTGCCCTTGTTGCTGAGTTTCCAGGCGATATGGCGTTCCAGATTGTCGGTAGTGGGTTCCTTAGTGGTCAGAGTGACCAGTACACTGTTGTCCAGGTGCGCTTGAATCAGTTTGCGCGGTAGGTGGCCGACTCCCAGCCCCGCCCGTAGTGTCTGGATCTTCTGTTCCATATTTTGTACGTAGAGCACTTGTTTACCGGCGGTCAACCCTTCATTGCGCAGGACATTGTGCCTGGCAGTATCATGAGTCACGATACGCCGGTAGCGTGGCAGCTGCTCAATGATAGCCTGGGGGTTGCTGGCAACGAGGCCAAGCGGGTGGTCGGCGGCCACCACCAAAAGCATGTCGGCGGAAGGGATAGGCAGTGTACGAAACCCTTTTTGCAAGGGCACCGGTGACGGTGCCCCCATCAATAAATCGATGCTGTCCATTTCCAATGCTTCCCAGCCGCCACCAAGAACGCATTCCTGGATGTCGATTT
>JAHRWI010000107.1 GCA_019090225.1 Porticoccaceae bacterium | reverse complement strand
CATTGGCGATATACAGGGTCGGTTTGAGAGTGAGCAGGCTGAGTTCTCGTAGTTGCTCTATTTCGTCGTCACTCAAGCCCATTGAGCGCACTGGTTTAGCTTCGTTGAGGTGGGGCAATATTTTGTCGAGCAGGGCGATCAGGGTGGCGGCGGTTTTGTCGTTACCTTTGGCAGCCCGGGCTGATTTTTGATGAGCCTTTTCTACGGTGTCGAGATCGGCCAGGGCCAATTCGGTATTGATGATTTCTATATCAGCAACCGGGTCGATTTGGTTGGCGACGTGAATAACATTTTCATCTTCAAAGCAACGCACCACATGGGCAATGGCGTCGGTTTCTCGGATGGTGGCCAAAAATTTATTACCCAGGCCTTCGCCTTTGGATGCGCCTTCGACCAGGCCCGCAATATCAACAAATTCCATGGTCGTGGGAATAATGTTTTCGGGTTGCACGATCACCGCCAGGGCTTCCTGGCGAGGGTCCGGCACGGGCACGATTCCGGTGTTGGGTTCTATGGTGCAGAAGGGGAAATTCTCTGCATCGATACCCGCCTTGGTCAGTGCATTAAATAACGTTGATTTGCCGACGTTCGGCAGACCGACAATACCGCATTTAAAACCCATGGTTTTCTCGTCTGTTGGTTAGCTGGAGTCAGGTTAAAATTGTTCGTTGGTGTTGGTGTTCGCGTTGACCTAGCTGCTATGCAGCCTCTTCATGGCATCATTCCAACGACCTGCGACGGCTAGCGGTAAGGCATCGAGGGCATCGTCAATACTCTTTTGAATCAGCGCCTGCTCATTTTGTGGTGCCCTGCGTAGGACAAAATCAACCACATCGCCAGCGTGGCCGGGGTGACCAATGCCGATGCGCAGCCGGGCAAAATCTTTGTTATTACCCAGCGCTTTGATAATGTCGCGCAGGCCATTATGACCACCGTGACCGCCGCCTTTTTTTAAGCGGCTGATCCCCGGATCAAGATCCAGTTCGTCGTGGGCAACCAGTATTTCGGCGGGCAGAATATTATAAAATCCTGCCATTGCACCCACTGCTTTGCCGCTCAGGTTCATGTAGGTGTTGGGAATGAGTAGTCGAGTATCCTGACCATCGATCGTTAAGCGTGCGGTGGCCCCGAAAAACTTATCCTGAACCTGGAGGCTGACACTGTATTTTCGTGCGACTTCGGCGACAAAATCTGCGCCCGCATTGTGTCGGCTGTGCTCATACTGGGGGCCAGGATTACCTAGCCCCACGATGAGTTTTACCGCAGTGTCCAATCAAATAGCCTCTGGGCTTAAAGGAGGAAGTTAGTCCTCGTCACCGGCTTTGTCATCTGCATCTTGTGCATCTGAATCGGCATCTGCTTCTGTATCAGCATCGGTTTCAATTGTATCGACTTCTTCTTCAACCTCTTCTTTCCTCTGGTTGACGGTGACGACAGGCAGGTCATGACCTTCACCATGTTGCAGGGCCACGCTTTCGACGCCAGTAGGAATGGGCAGATCGGAGATGTGAATGATATGGCCGATATCGATGTCGAGCATATCGACTTCGATATATTCAGGCAGGTCGCCGGGCAAACATTCAATCTCGAGATCGTTCATGCTGCGGGCGATAATACCGCCACCGACTTTGACGCCGACACAGGTTTCTTCATTAATAAAGTGCAGCGGTACGCGAGTGGTCAGCTTCTGCGTTTTATCAACCCGTAGAAAATCGACATGAAGAATGATGGGTTTGGCCGGATGGCGCTGCACATCTTTTAAAATAACATCTTCACTTTTGTCATCGATATTAAGGGTCAGGATGTGTGAATAAAAAGCCTCATTACTCAACGCGAGGGATATTTCTTTGTGCGTGAGCGAGATTTTTTGGGCTGCATTTTTTCCGCCATAAACGATGGCGGGGATTTCTTGCGACAGACGACGTAGGCGGCGGCTCGCACCTTTCCCTACTTCGTTCCGATCTTTGGCATTGAGTACAAAATCGACCATTGCCTTTACTCCTTTGTTTAAAAAAAGAATGTTGAAACCGCGATAACTTTTGCGACCAAATTAATGCGGTATTAATGTTTAGTCAGGGCGCTGTGCCGTGACGGGTTTATCCATGCGCTGTTTGTTTAGTAAGTGCTAATCAAACATCGCACTGATGGATTCTTCATTGCTAACTCTGCGGATAGTTTCGGCGAGCATTTCGCCCAGTGATAAATTCCGAATTTTGCCGCTCGCTTTAGCCGCTTCGCTGAGCGGGATGCTGTTAGCTACCACCAGGGTATCCAGGTGGGAATTGGTGAGGTTGCCTATTGCGCTGCCGGATAATACGGGGTGTGTGCAATAAGCCACGACCTTTTTTGCACCTTGTTCTTTCAGGGCATCAGCGGCTTTGCACAATGTGCCAGCGGTATCGACGATATCATCGACCAGCAAGCAGGTGCGACCAGCGACATCACCGATAATATTCATGACCTGGGCCTGGTTAGCCTCGGGACGACGTTTATCAATAATGGCCAGGTCAGTATTCAACTGTTTGGCCACTGCCCTTGCGCGGACAACACCGCCGATATCAGGTGATACGACGATTAAGTCTTGATAATTTTGTTTTTCAATATCTTTGAGTAAGACCGGCGCGCCGTAAACATTTTCTACCGCGCAATCAAAGAAGCCCTGGATTTGTTCTGAGTGCAGGTCAACCGTCACCACCCGCGTGACGCCGACATTGTTGATCATATCGGCGACGACTTTGGCACTAATCGGTACCCGAATGGAACGTACGCGTCTGTCTTGCCGCGCATAGCCAAAATAAGGCACGACGGCAGTGATGCGACCCGCTGAGGCGCGGCGCAGTGCGTCGATCATCAGTACCAGTTCCATCAGGTTTTTGTTGGTCGGTGCGCAGGTCGACTGGATGATAAACACATCTCGACCACGAACATTGTCATTAATTTCGACGTTTATTTCGCCGTCCGAAAATTGTGAGACCACCGCGTCGCCCACCTTTATTCCCAGTGAACGAGCAATTTCAGAAGCCAACTTTGGATTCGAATTGCCGCTAAAGAGCATTAGGTTGGGCATGGACATGTCCTGGGATTGAATGCGTTGGAATTGCGTGCGCTAGATTTGACTCAAGCGTTATCTGTAGTGATTAACAGGAGAGAAAAATATTGGCTGGGGCGGGAGGATTCGAACCTCCGGGTGACGGGATCAAAACCCGTTGCCTTAACCACTTGGCCACGCCCCATTTGTTTGTTTTGCAGAGTGTAAATTCTGCGGCTGATACTTTTTACTGGCAGTGCGCTGGCGATTCATTAAGCCCCTGGGCTATAACGCCTTGCCATTGCTTCGGTTTTTTCGCCAGTACCGCCGCCGCCTGTGCCCGATTAACAAAGCTGGCAAACACACAAGCCCCCGTGCCAGTCATTTGTGCGGGGGCGTATTGGTTT
>JAHRWI010000106.1 GCA_019090225.1 Porticoccaceae bacterium | reverse complement strand
TATTGAGTGCCCATATCCATACCCTGGCGCATACCCTGAGTGGGATCATGGGATTCCCAAAACAGCTTGAGCAACTCCGCATAACTGATCACCGCGGGATCAAAAACCACCAGCACCACTTCGGTATGGCCAGTCATACCGCTACATACTTCTTCGTAAGATGGATTAGGCGTCACGCCACCTGCGTAACCTGCCGCCGTTGTATAAACACCTTCCTGCTGCCAGAACAGGCGCTCCACTCCCCAGAAGCAACCCATCGCAAATACCGCCTGCTCGAGCCCTTCGGGGAACGGCCCGGTCAGCGGTTTGCCGTTGACATGGTGGGCATCAGGTACACGCATAGTGGTTGTTCTACCCGGCAAGGCTTGTTCTGATGAAGGTAAACCCGTTTTAGAAGCGCCCATTTCTAATCTCCGATTTCACTAATTTTATCTATTCGTTAATATACCATTTAACATTAGCTTATCAGCCAACAAAATCGACCAGGAAAACCTGATCTTCTGCACCCCGTTACTCCGCCAAAGCGTTTGGCTTAGAAACGTACTCTGAATATAGCTAAGGTGATGGCAACACAAGTTCGACTTTTACTGTTAAATTATGCGTCTCAACTAGACGGTCCAACTCGACTGTTTAACTCAACTATAAAACTAACCCACCACTGCAAACGGAAACGACTATGACATTGGACCCCCAGGCCGCTGAAATCCTCAAGAGAGCCGCAGAAAGCGACACCCCTGGACTAGGGGAAGGCAGCCCGGAAGAAGGCCGGGAAATTTTTGCTGGCACTACCGCTTTACTGGGCCTCCCTGCTCCGGAAGTCAAACAAATTAGCGAAGTGAATATTCCAGGACCCAATGGTGATATCCGCAGCAAAGTCATTTTTCCTGCTGGCGAAAATAGTGATACTGATAATTTACCCATTTTAATTTACTACCACGGTGGCGGATGGGTGATCGGTAGTCCAGAAAGCCATATTGGCGAAACCTGTTTTTATGCTAACGAAGCAAACTGCATAGTCATCGTGCCAGATTATCGCCTGGCTCCCGAACATCCATTTCCAGCCGCGCCCCAGGATTGTTATGCGGTGCTCGAATGGGTCTCAGCCAATGCCGCCGATATCGGCGGCGACGCCAGTAAGATTGCCGTTGCCGGGGATAGCGCCGGTGGTAACCTGGCCGCAGTGGTGGCACAAATGAGCAAAGTAAACAAAGGCCCAGACCTGGCGCTGCAACTGCTCATTTATCCAGCCACGCGAATGGGTGCAAGCACTCAATCCTATAAAGATTTTAACGACGGTTACTTCCTCACCGGCCAGGCCATGAACTGGTTTTTCAACCACTATCTGAAAAAAGCTGCGCACTGGGATAACCCTTTAGCCTCCCCTTTGTTGAGCAAAGACCTTAGTGGATTGGCCCCTGCCTACGTCATGACCGCTGGCTTCGACCCCCTGCGTGATGAAGGCAAGGCCTACGCCGACCGCCTCAAAGACGCTGGTGTGCCTGTCGACTATGTTTGCTACAAAAGCCAAATCCATGGTTTTGTATCCATGGCAGGTGCCCTTGATGAAGGCAAGCAATTCCTGCGGGAGGCAGCAGCGGTGTTGCGCAAGGCCTTTACTAGCTAAGGCTTTTGACTAACATATAGTTTCTCACTTAATCCTCAGCGCTTTTTGCGCCAATAGTTGCTCGCTGAAGCTGTCAGTTAAAGATTCTCGATTAAAGCTCTTCGCTTAAAAACCGTCAGTTAAATCCCAGTAATTCAAAATAGGGCTTCCAACTGAAAACAAACTCACCTCCGCGCAGCGGTTAGTTTTTAAACATTAAGACAACACAGCTTATCAACTCTAATAAGGTATAAAACAATGTCACAACAGCAACTCGATAAACTACTGGCTATATTTGCCAAACTACCCGCTCTTGGCGCACTGAGCATCGAAGAAGAGCGGGCCAATCTCGATGAGGGTGGCGCACGATTTAAAGTTCCCGATGACGTCACCCTGGAGCCGGTCGATGTCGATGGCGTGCCCGGCGAATTTCTTATCGCTCCCGGTGCCAGCGCCGACAAAGTCGTACTCTATTTACACGGTGGTGGTTACGCCATTGGCTCCATCAAAAGTCACCGCTATTTGATGCAGAATATCTCTCGCCACTCCGGTGCTAAAACTCTGGGTATAGATTACCGGCTGGCACCAGAAAACCCCTTCCCCGCCGCCCTCGAAGATGCCACCAAAGCCTATCGCTGGTTGCTGGCTCAGGGTTATAAGCCAGAAAATATTGCCATTGGTGGTGATTCCGCTGGCGGTGGTCTTACTCTCGCAACCTTAATCAACCTTCGTGATCAGGGCGATCCACTTCCCGCCGCTGGTGTACTCATATCTCCATGGGCCGATCTCAGCGGTGAAGCTGACTCGGTCACATCACGAGCAGACGCAGATCCGATGATCAAGCCAGATGGCCTCTATTCCTTAGGTGGACAATACCTGAACGGCGCTGACCCAAAAACACTTCTGGCCTCGCCCATGTTTGCTGGTATGAATGGCTTGCCGCCCTTGTGCATACATGTCGGTGGACGAGAAATTCTCTACGATGATGCCATCACCGTCGCAAAAAAAGCCCGCCATGTCGGTGTTGAAGTCGAGCTGCTGGATGAACCCAAACTGTTCCACGTTTGGCACGCCTTTGCGCCCATGCTCGAAGAAGGTCAGCAAGCTGTCGAAAAAATTGGGGCTTTCTTGAAAAAGAAACTCCAGTAGCTCAGCTTATGGCGCTGCTTCTTATTTATGGCACTGCTTCTTAATAGGCACGACTTAATAGGCCGACGCCTCACATAAATTACATTTACCCAAAAGGATCTCAACCATGGCTAGCCCCGAAAACAAAAAACTCATCGAACTGTTGTGGAAAAACTACCCCGGCCCCTCTGACTACGAAAAAATGAAAAACAAAGTCGACAAAATGCGCGCCAACTTTGTAATGGCCACCAAGAGCTTCGCCACGCCACCGGCAGACACTAAAGTCGACTCTGTGGACGTAGACGGCATACCCGCAGAATGGCTCGCAGCACCCGGTGTCGATGAAGATAGAGTCCTCCTCTACCTTCACGGTGGTGGCTATGTCATTGGCTCCATAGAAACCCATCGCGGCCTCACCTCAGCACTGTCGGCTGCCGCAAACTGCCGAGTACTGGCCCTGGACTACCGGCTCGGGCCTGAGCATCAATACCCCGCCGCCGTAGACGACGCAACGGCCGCCTACCGCTGGTTGCTCAAGCAAGGCGTTGCGGCCAAGAAAATCGCCATCTCTGGCGACTCGGCAGGTGGTGGTCTCACCCTGGCCACCCTGCTCGCATTGAAAGCAGCTGGCGATGAACTGCCCGGCGCAGCGGCACCTATTTCACCCTGGACCGATATGGAAGGCACCGGCGAATCTATGAAGACCAAGGTCGACCTCGACCCCATGGTCGAACCCGGTGGCTTAATGGGTATGGCCAAACTGTACATGGGCGACGGCGATTACCGAGCACCCACAGCCTCGCCCTTACACGGTGATTACGCAGGTTTGCCACCGATGTTAATTCAAGTCGGTGAGCTAGAGACGCTTCACGATGACGCCACCCGAGTAGCAGAGAAAGCCAAAGCGGCTGGTGTCGATGTGACGCTGGAGATGTGGGACGAGATGATTCACGTATGGCATCTGTTCGCACCCATGCTGCCCGAAGGACGCGAGGCAATTGTCCGTATCGGCGAGTTTCTCAAAGACCATACAAACTAGTTGCTGGACGCTTTTAAAAACCTAAGCCAGGCACTTAATTACACTTATCACTAAAAGGTGTGAATAACTGCTTATCTAAACGAGGTACGAATTATGGCGGGACGAGTTGAAGGAAAAGTCGCACTGATCACCGGCGGTGGATCAGGCATTGGCGAAGCCACTGTATTACGCATGCACGAAGAAGGCGCAAAAGTCATCGTCGTCGATATCAATCGTGAAAGCGCTCTGAAAGTGGCCGAAAATATTAATGCCATGGGCGGCAGTGCTTCAGCATTTGTGGCCGATGTTGCTGACGAAGAAGCCACTAAAGCCATGATCAAACATGCGGTCGATACTTTTGGTCGACTTGATATCCTCCACAATAACGCCACTGCGCTTGAAGCGGGCGCTGTTGTAGATCTTACCCTCGAAGGCTGGAACAAAACCCTCGCGGTCAACGTCACCGCGCCCTTTCTGGCTACCAAGCACGCACTGCCGGTTATGAGTGCCCAAGGTGGTGGTGCCATTGTCAACACGGCATCGATTTCAGGCACCAGGGGCGACTACGGTATGTCGGCCTACAATGCCGGTAAAGCAGCCGTGATAAACTTCACTCGCTCTGCGGCTATCGAGAATGCCCGCTTTGGTGTGCGTATGAACTGCGTCTGCCCAGGCGCTATTGATACCCCCGCCATCCAGAGCATGACCGGTGCAGGTAAAGTCGCACTCCCTCACGTGTCCCTGGCCGGAAAAGGCGAACTGCCTAAACTATCTGCTGAGGCTAGCCAGCACGTCCGGGAACGAATGATGAATGCCCACCCGATTGGTCGGCTCGGCCTGCCCGTGGAAATCGCTAACACGGTGTTATTCCTGGCCTCTGATGAGGCATCATTTATTACTGGCGCGGCTTATATCGTGGACGGAGGGCTCACTGCTCATACTGGATTGCCAGCTATGATGTGATGAAAAACCTACCTCTACTGGCAACAGATATCGAGCCTTAGAATCTTAAAACAGAGGGCGCTCATCAGGGCCTGTTCTGTTTTAAAGCTTGATTTTTAAAACCAAATCGATTCCACTACAGGCATATCAAATTTCTAAACTTCACATAAATTTTTGCTTAGGAGGCACAACATCATGACTGCTCTCGTTGTTTCAGCAGACTCGCATATCGTCGAACCACCAGAAGCCTATTCAAAACACATTGACCCTAAATATCGTGATAACTTGCCTCACATTGTTCCAGACGGCAAAGGCGGCGAAGGCTATTTATGGGATGGCATCAAACGTCCTCTGGATCTCGGCCTTATGTCGGCTGCTGGTATCCCAAAAGAAATAATGCCTAAAGAAGGGCCGAATCGTAAATTTGCCGATTTACACCGTAGTGGCTGGGATTCCTCAACCCGAGTGGCCGATCAGGACAAAGATGGTGTCGATGCGGAAATTATCTATGCATCCGTGGGCATGGTGCTATGCAATGCCAAAGATCCTCTCTACAAGGATGCATTGTTTAGATCCTACAACCGTTGGCTGGAAACCTATTGTGGCGGTGCCCCGGACCGAATTTTTGGACTCGGCCAAACTGCGATTCTCGACGTCGATTCAGCCATCGAGGACTTTCGCCGCATCAAAGAGCAGGGCTTTGTTGGCGTCATGATGCCCGGCCAGCCAATTCAGGAAGACTACGATCACGTTATGTATGACGCCCTTTGGGAATGCGCAATAGATCTTGAGCTGCCTATTTGCTTCCACATTCTCACCTCGAAAGAAAGCGCCGCCAGTATTTCCCAATTCCGTGGCCACAGACTCAATGGCTTTATGAAGTTGATACGCGCTATTCAGGATTTGATCGGACTATTTACTCTCGGCGGTGTCTTTGAACGCAACCCCAAGCTCCGTTTTGTTGGTGCTGAAGGCGATGCTGGTTGGCTGCCTCACTATATGGCGCGCATGGATCACGCGGTTGAACGCCACGGTTATGGCAAGCATGGTCGCTTGCTGCCTCGCATGCCCAGTGAATATATTCGCGAAAATGTCTGGCTCACCTTCCAGGACGACTGGGAAGCTTTTGGTTGTTCAAACCGCATGAATTCTGATCGTCTGCTCTGGGCTAACGACTTCCCACACAGTGACTCCACCTGGCCAGACTCCATGCCTATGCTCGACAAACATGCCGAATGTGTTACCCAGGAGGTCAAAGATAAAATCCTTGGTTTGAACTGTATCGATTTATTTAATCTGCCGACCAAAGCCATCGCTGCTGCAAAGACAGCCTGACTCAAAACAAGCTGAAAAAAGCTTGTTCATTCAAAACTAAAAATGGCGAATGAGTAATCATTCGCCATTTTTAGTGGGTCTTAAATATCATGTAAATTCTGCAATACCAGATTTTAAGCACAAAGTACGCTAGTCAATATCCAATTATCCTCTCTCGGAAAGAACAATTAATAATCGAAATAATAAAGACGGGTAATCACCCGTCTTTATTATTTTCCACTGTTTTTTTAATTTTCCTTTTTTCCGCCTCTCTTTATCTCTCTTTCAAGCACTATAATTAAAGCTCTTTACTACAAAGCCTCACTAACAATTCCTACAAAAGCGCCCTTTTAAAACTCCCTTTCAAAGCCCCTTAATAAGAACGCGGCAAACCCAGCACATTGGTTGAGATAAAGTTCAACACCATATTCTGGCTGACCGGCGCGAGGCGTGGCAACATCGCCTCACGCATTAAACGTTCAACGTGATATTCCTTAGCGTAACCCATACCTCCGTGGGTCATTACCGCTTGCTCGCAAGCTCTAAAACCCGCTTCGGCAGCGATGTATTTAGCGCCATTGGCCTGAGCGCCACAGGGCATACCCTGGTCATACATCCAGGCGGCCTGGGCAAGACTAAGATAGGCCGCTTCTAGCTCTATCCAGTTTTCCGCCAACGGGTGCTGGACGGACTGGTTCATACCAATAGGCCGACCAAACACTACGCGATCTTTGGCATATTGGCTAGCTCGCTCCAACGCACTCCGGCCCATACCAACGGATTCCGCACCCAGAAGGATACGTTCGGGATTAAGGCTGTGGAGAATGTATTGAAAACCCTTGCCCTCTTCACCGATACGATCATCGACGGACACCTCAAGGTTGTCATAAAAAGTCATATTAGAGTTGACCGCCTTACGACCCATTTTTTCAATTTCTTTAATTTCAACGTGATCGGGATCCATGTCCGCGTAAAAAAGAGTGATGCCTTCATGGGGCTTGGCGCATTCTTCCCGAGGCGTCGTGCGGGTCAGCAACATTACTTTGTGGGCCTGTTGGGCAGTGGTAGTCCAGATTTTCTGACCATTGATAATATATTTGTCGCCTTCTCGTTTCGCGAAGGTTTCGATACGACTGGTGTCCAAGCCAGCATTGGCTTCGGTAACACCGAAACAGGTTTTTTGCTCACCGGCGATCAGCGGTGGTAACCAACGACGCTTCTGTTCATCGGTACCAAATTTAACAATCGGATGTGGGCCAAAAATGTTGATATGCACCGCTGATGCTGCAGACAAACCGCCGCCTTCAGCAACCGTCATCATCATCAACATGGCTTCCATCACGCCGAGATTGGAACCCCCATATTCTTCAGGCATGGTGATACCCAGCCAGCCGCCTTTGGCCATCGCCTGATAAAACTCCTCGGGAAATACGCCGGTTTTATCTCGCTCAAGCCAAAACTCATCACCAAAGGTCTCCATCAATGCCCTAATGCTATCGACGATGGCCTGTTGTTCGCTACTTAATGAAAAATCCATTGCTTAACCTCTTTGTTAAAAATATCTGTGCTAGTGCTAATGCAGTTTTACGTGGGTTAGTGATGACATTTAGCGTGGATCACTCACTGCGGTAATGCTTGGCCACAGCCCTTCGGCTCCCCACTGCAAAACTTCTTCACCCAGCCTGATCGACCACACGGCATCACTGCCATATTCATCACGCCAACTCCACAAACGCCGTGTCAGATGATGCAAACGATGCTCGTAAGTAAAACCCATGGCACCGTGAACCTGGTGAGCCACTGCGGCACCCGTGTTGACGGCTTCTTCAAGACGGGTTTTCGCCGTAGCAACTTCTATCCAGGCAGCATGATCGATGACATCGCCAAAAGCCACCGCCTCAGCCGCTGAATCCGCTGCCGCATTGATCGCAGCAACCTGTCCCGCAAAGGCCGCTACGGAATGTTGCAAGGCCTGGAATTTGGCAATGGGGCGGCCAAACTGCACCCGCTCCATGGAATATTGAATGGTTAATTCAAGGGCCGCGCTCATGGCACCGGCAGACTGCACGCAGCGCACTAATGCCCCGAGGGCTTCAGCGCTGCTTGCATCTGTACCGTCTTCAAGATCAGCAAACCGTGTTGGCACAGCCTTGTCGAAAGTCACGGTGTCCCAGGGTTCTCCTGCCAGGTTGACGTGTGAGCTAATCGACAGCTGAGTATTCTCTGACTGAGTAAGTGCAAACTCTAGCACCTGGGATTTATTACCCGTATCGACAACCGTTACTAAGCGCTTTGCGTTACGGGCATGGGGCACACTCAGGGCGGTGCCGCTTAGCGCAGTGCCATCCCAGCTTAAACCACTAGTCTCTGGATCCAAGATAGCGACAGTCATAGGTTCAGTGCCTACTTCGAGACCGCCCTTGGCCAATAACCAGCCCGCCATCAAGGTTTCTGCCAGGGGTATTGGCAGTGCCGCTCCGCCCGCTGCTTTGATTACCGCAAAACCGTCGAGCATGGACGCGCCGACGCCGCCATTGGCCTCGGGTATCCAGGTGAGGGTTAAACCGGATTCTTCTATGGCCTGCCATAGCGCCTGGGGCCACTCGCCCTCTTCCGCTGCATTGACGACTTCAGGTGTACTCAGGTCTTCAAAAATACGGCTGGCCGTGTCAAATATAATGTTGTCTGTTTCAGTCATCGTGCTATTCCCCCTGTTCTTTTACTAAGAACCTTATTACTAAGAGCCTCACTACTAAGAGATTCTTTACTACAGCCCTCTTTAACACCACCACTTAGCGCATACCCAACTGTCGGGCAATCATGCCTTTAAGCACCTCATTCGTGCCGCCTCGAAGGGTCGACGATGGCACCCGCAGAATGCCTTCTCTCAACAGGTTCGCCGTCAAACTGTCCAATGACACCAGCGCATGCTGAGGCAATACGGAGCGAATTTTTTCCAGCAATTCCCGTTCAAAATTGGTGCTCATATCTTTGACCAGAGCGGCTTCCATTTCCGGAGAAGCACCTTCCTGCAACAAACCCGCTATGCCCAGGGACATTCGGCGCAGGGTTTTGATCTTCGCGACCACCTGACCCAGCACCTCTCTGGTTTTGTCAGTCGGGTTATTCACCAATACCTTCATGGCTTCCTGAAAGACAATAAAAGAACTTAAAAAGCGTTCAGGCCCGGAGCGTTCTAGCGCCAGTTCACCGACGACCATCTTCCAACCGCCACCGACCTCACCCAGCACATAATCATCGGGGACAAAGACATCTTCAAACTGGGTTTCATTAAAATGCACCTGACCGCCAATATCGGCAATGCCCCGAACGTTAACGCCCGGGGATTTTAGATCGATAATAAATTGCGACAAACCTTCGTGCCGAGCATTGGTATCAACCGGCGAAGTGCGCAGCAAGGTAATCATGTAATCGCCGCCATGGGCACCCGTGGACCAGAGCTTGGTGCCATTGACCTTCCAGCCGCCATCGACCTTCTCAGCCTTGGTGGCAACCGAAGCCAGGTCAGAACCGGTATTAGGCTCGCTCATGCCGATAGCGCAAAAACACTCACCAGCAACAATACGCGGGATAATGTGATCCCGAACATGAGGCTGAGCGTTCTTAATAATCTGCGGACCGCTCTGACGGTCAGCAATCCAGTGGGCCATCACCGGCGCACCGGCAGCGAGCATTTCTTCTGTGACGACATAGCGTTCAAGAAACGTACGGCCATGACCACCGTACTGTTTATCCCAGGTCATACCCAGCCAGCCACGCTGGCCCAATTTACGACTAAACTCGGCACTCATGCCCGATGCCCAACAATCCGCCATGGGCACAAATCCGCCATTGGCACGCTCTTCGGCGAGGAACTCCCTCACCTCTCCCCGCAACTGGCTTGCCACTTCTGGCATTTCCACATAGGGGAATCTAAATCGGGTTACCGACATTGCTGGTCTCTCCTGTCGTTAATAATTTACAGCGTCACGTTTGAAAGAATTGCTTTCTAACAACTGCTTTGAAAAAATTTATGTGGAAAACTGGTTCGTAACAAGCGGCGGCCTTGTTCAACACTTACATCAGCACCAGATACAATTAAGAGCAAGCGCAAAGATTAATCCCTTCCCACTTGCTCTTAATGGCTGTCAATTACCTTACCGAGTCGACGCGCTATCCATTAGTTTTTGATAACCGCCGACTTCAATAATCAGCGACTTCTACACTCCAGGCAGTAAAGCCCGAGTCTAACCGCCGGTCAAAATGGCCTTTTCTTCTGTGTACTCAATCAAACCACTGGCGCCCCACTCGCGGCCATTACCGGACATTTTGTAACCGCCGAAAGGCGCCGCAAAACTAAAGGCTGGACCATTGACCTTCACCTGACCTGCGCGCAGCTGCTTGGCAATGCGCATCTGGGTGTCTTTATCCTCGGCCCATAAACCGCTGGACAAGCCAAAGTCGGTATCGTTGGCAATGGCGACGGCATCTGCTTCGTCTCTATAGGGGATAAAACACAGCACCGGGCCAAAGATTTCTTCCCTCGCCACAGCCATATCATTGTTGACATCGCCAAGAATGGTCGGCCTCACGTAAGCCCCTTTATCGATGCCATCGGGCAACTCAGTGCCGCCAGTGACCAGACGAGCACCCTCAGCCAGACCCTTTTCGATATAACGCACCACACTGTCTCTAGCCTGCATAGAACTCAGTGGCCCGAGGAAGGTGCCTTTGTCCGTTGGGTCCCCAACTACCAGTGAATCGGCCACAGTTTTGGCAACTTCCAGGGCCTCTTCGTACTGGGATTCGTGGACCAGAATGCGGCTCAACTGGACACACATCTGCCCGGAATTAAACATCGAATCTTTAATAACGTATTTAACTGCCTTTCCTATCGGCGCATCCTCAGCGATGATAAACGGTGATTTACCGCCTAACTCCTGACATACACGTTTAACCGATGTGGCTGCTGATTTGGCGATATCAATACCCACCTCGGTGGAGCCGGTGAACGATACCAGGTCAATTTCGGGGTGTGAGCTTAAGGTCTCACCAATCACCGAACCTTTGCCCGTAACCAGATTGAAAACACCGGGGGGTAAGCCTACCTGTTCGCAAACCTCGGCAAAAATAAAGGTACACAATGGCGTTTGCTCACTGGGTTTCAGTACGCAGGTGCAACCGGCCGCCAGTGCAGGACCAACTTTGGCAATAACCTGAAACAGCGGGAAGTTCCATGGAGTAATAAACGAACACACCCCTGCCGCTTCTTTGATGGTGATATAGCCACCATCGTGCTCGGTAACCTCGTCCATAGACTCGGCCAAATCAGCAAAGATTTTCAAACCGGAAATGGGCCCTAGTACCTGAATACCCATAGAGAAATGAACCGGGATGCCCATTTCCTGACTGATCAACGAAGCCAACTCATCTTTGCGTTCAGTCAGTTTTCCACAAATAGCATCGATGTAGGCTTTACGCTCGGCTGCAGGGGTTTGGGACCATGATAGAAAAGCCTTACGTGCCGCCCTGGCCGCCTTATCAACATCTTCTGGCAAGGCCATGGGTACTTTTGCAAACACCTCTTCCGTCGCAGGGTTAACCAAATGACTGATGCCATCGCCGGATGAATCTACCCACTGCCCATCAATATAGAGTTTTTTATATTCGATCATTGGAAAGCTCCTTGCTTTGTTTGTGGTGAAATGTGTGTGGTAAAACCTGGCGATATTCAGACTATAAATATAATTAAAACAAATAGTTATATACTTTAACTAATGTGCTTTATTCCCCTAAACTTATTCAAGACCAAGTCTGGGTCGCATAAAAGCAGCGATTTTCGCAATCGCATCATCTGCCTCTGGCGCGTTGCCCGCCATAAACTGGAATACGTGCTGCATTTCAGGAAATATATCCAGTTCAATATCGACACCGGCGGCTTTGGCCATATCATAAAAACGCTGGCTATCGTCCAGTAAGACCTCGTCTGCACCGGCCTGAATCAAGGTCGGCGGAAAACCCTTCACATCGGCATAGAGGGGATTGGCCAGAGGATCCTGTCGCGAGCCATTTTCGCCGACAAATGCTGCAATCATGTTCTCCAGCAAATCACCGCCCACCAGAGCATCTTTATCGGCATTACTCACCAGGGTCGAACCCTTACTTTCCATGTCGTACCAGGGAGAAATTGGCGCACAACAGGCAGGCAGAGGGAGTCCTTTCTCGCGAATACATAAGATCATTGAGGTACACAGGTTGCCGCCAGCAGAGTCACCCGTCGTGGCAATATTTTCAGGCTTAAAGCCCTGTTCAAGCAGCTGGGCATAAACAGCCGCCGCCTCTTCTACGATGCCGGGATGCGGGTTCTCGGGTGCGCGATTGTAGTCCAGAGTAAAGCTTGGGCAACCCACGGCTTTAGCCAGATGGCCATACATTTTTTTATGGCTGTATGACGAGCCGACAGAAAAGCCGCCACCGTGACAACAGATCACCACTCGGCTTTTATCTGCACCTTTTGGCGTTGCCCAAACACCGTGGACACCCGCGAGCGTCGCCTCGTGGAACTCCACATCCGCTGGCTCACTGGTAATTGAGCCCCACTCATCAAATAGATCTCGTATCTCATCAAGAGTCATATCGGGATTCGCGGACATCCGCTCTTTCCAGCCCTGGTATAAGTCGATAATCGCGTGCGCTTGCTGGCTTGCCATGATTACTGCTCCTGTATATTTAGGGTATCTGCAGATTATGGTCACTACGAACCAGTCTGCCCCATTATTTTACTAATCTAATACTTTATAAATAATCTTTATCTATTTGTTTTAACGGGTTTTTAACTTAATATTTAATCGTTTATATAGGCTCTTAAATTCCCAGCACTGCCATTACTGATCACTTTCTACTTTGTTATTTCACATGCCCACCAACAATCTGGGCGGACAACCATCATATTGGCGGTGAATCAGCCCGGCAACAAAAACTTGCGCTTTAGAACTAAAAAAGCTGAACTAAATCATCAGCTAGATGTGTCGCCGGTCTTTCAACCGACCCCAGATACGACCCCAGCGTCGTGCAATTTTCCGATCTCCGTACTGCTCAAGCCTAGCTCATGAGCAAGGATTTCATCAGTGTGCTGCCCAACCCGAGGTGCCGGTCGCACTGGCTGGCGCGCAAACTCACCAAATTGTAGCGGGCTTGATGGCATCAGATAAGAGCCAATACCCGCTTGCTCGACATTTTGAAACAAAGGGTTTTCGGTCGAACATTCAATATCGTTATCTACCAGCTCAACGACACTTTGGTACTTACCCCAGCAGACCCCATTGCCGTCAAACAGCGCTTCAATTTCGGCATAACTATGGCTGGTAAACCAGGGTGCTAACAAATGGCTAATGCCCTCTCTGGCCTCGAAGCGGCAACCCTCTTTGCTTAAATCCAGATCAAGCTCTTCGCTCAAACGATCAAAGGCTTCACCCAATCCGGTAGACCTAATAATACCTTTCCATTGATTGCCAGTGAGACCAACGACCATGACGCGGCGACCGTCCGCCGTCACAAAGTCTTTACCGTAGGCACCAAACAGGTAATTGCCGTAGGCCTCTCGGTCCTGGCCGTTAATCTGGGCCTCGGCGATAAACCCCAGGTTACCCAGGGTCGCCAGAGCAACGTCAGCCAGAGCCAGCTTGATCATCTGACCCTTGCCGGTAATCCGGCGATGGCGCTCAGCAGCTAACAGGCCGAGAGCCAGAGTTTGACCGGTGATAACGTCCCAGGCCGCCAGCACATGATTAACCGGCTCATCTGAATTACCGGTCATATACGGGAAGCCCACCTGGCAATTGACGGTGTAATCCACCGCCGAGCCGCCATGACGATCACCGGTAAGG
>JAHRWI010000105.1 GCA_019090225.1 Porticoccaceae bacterium | reverse complement strand
TTACCGTAGGCACCAAACAGGTAGTTATCGTAAGCCTCTCGATCCTGACCATTGATCTGCGCCTCGGCGATAAACCCGAGATTACCCAAAGTCGCCAGGGCAACGTCAGCCAAAGCCAAATTAATCATCTGACCCTTGCCGGTAATCCGGCGATGGCGCTCTGCGGCTAACAGGCCGAGAGCCAGGGTTTGACCGGTGATAACATCCCAGGCCGCCAGCACGTGATTAACCGGCTCGTCTGAATTACCCGTCATATACGGGAATCCCACCTGGCAATTGACGGTGTAATCCACCGCCGAGCCACCATGGCGATCACCGGTAAGGTTCATATAAATAAGATCGGCCCGATGCTTGCGCAGATTTTCATCGGCTAACCAGCCACGGGCTGGGAAATTTGTCAGGAATAATCCGGCATCTTCGCCAGGGGCAGAAATCAGTTGAGTAAGAATCTCCTGCCCCTCGGGCTTGCGAAAATCCACAGCAATAGAACGCTTGCCCTTGTTCATCCCCGCCCAGAACAGACTTTCGTTGTTCTTATCAACCGGCCAGCGGCGATAATCCAGACCACCGCCGATCATATCGAAGCGGATTACATCAGCACCCAACTGAGCCAGTGTCATAGCACCTGATGGTGCAGCGATAAACGCCGCGCCCTCTACAACACGCATGCCGGAAAGAATATTTTCCATTTGCTTTAAGTCTCGACAGCTTTAGATGATGGGCGAAGCGGATTAAACCGGATCCCAGGTAAAGACATCCTGTGATCTGTCGAGGGGATAGAAGTGACTTTCTAGCTGAGGCATCGCCGTTTCGAAGATGCTATCAATGGTCCAGCCATCACCGGCATGAGTTGAACGCACCGGGCGAGATTGACTCATCAGGAAGATTTCATTCATTCGCACGGCAAAAATTTGCCCGCTGATATGGGCGGCTTTATCACTGCACAGTGCAGCGGCAACGATACCGACTTTCTCCGGCACCATTTTTTTCAGCTTTTCGACACGAGCAATCTGATCCGGGGTTTCAGCGGGGATACTCGCTGTCATACGGCTCCAGGCAAACGGCGCTATGCAGTTAGAGCGCACATTGTAACGTTGCATATCCAGGGCGATAGATTTTGATAAAGCAGCAATACCCGCCTTCGCCGCCGAATAATTGGCCTGACCAAAGTTACCAATGAGTCCCGACGTCGAGGTCATGTGCACGCAAGTGCCGCCTTCCTGATTGCGGAAGTGGGTCGCCGCCGCACGGCTAACATTAAAGCTACCTTTTAGGTGAACGTTGATGACCACATCCCAGTCTTCTTGAGTCATCTTATGGAAAATCACGTCACGAAGATTCCCTGCATTGTTGATCACACCGCTGACCTTGCCAAAACTGTCGACTGCTTGCGTGACCATTTTGTTGGCACCTTCCCAGTCACCGACGCTGTCGATATTTGCCACAGCATCAACACCCAGGGCTTTGATTTCGGCGACGACTTCTTCTGCCACATCCCGATCCAGATCATTGACCACGACATTACCGCCTGCCTTGGCGACTTCTAAAGCGATGGTGCGGCCAATGCCACGTCCGGAACCAGTTACTACGATGGCTTTATCTGCAAGATGTTTGGTGTCACTCATGGTTAGCTTTCCTCTGTTAATTTATCGCTGGGGAAATTGTTTAAAAATAATGTTAATTGGGAAGTAAACCGCTTCGCATTAACCGACCGCTGCCTGCACTTGTTCAATGCTTGCATTGGCAATCAATTCTCTCGATATCACTTTCAGCGCCAGGGTTTCCTCCGCACCTTCAAAGATCGACAGCACGCGAGCATCGACAAAATAACGGCTCACCGGTACCTCTTCGGCATAACCCATGCCACCATGGATTTGCAGGGCTTCGCGGGTCACCCATTCCGCTGCGCGGCAGGCGAACAACTTAACGAGGCTGGCTTCCATCTTGCCGCCACCAGCGTCCACTTCACGGGCCACGGCATAACTGAACTGTCGAGAGGCCAGCAAGGTGGTGATCATCCTGCTGAGTTTCACCAGGGTTAGCTGATAGTCGGCTACAGGTTGCGAGAAGACTTTGCGCTCTTTCGCGTAGTTAGTCGCTTGCTCGCAGGCAGCCTGCATAATGCCAGCAGCCCGGGCTGAGGTTTGCATACGTCCTCCGGTTAAACCCGCCATCGCATAATAAAAGCCTTTACCAATCCCGCCCTGCTCGCCAACTAAATTAGCATCGGGAACAAAGTAATCCTCAAAACTCACATCGAAAGAATGCATGCCGCGATAGCCCAGGGTTGGGATCGCTTTTCCAGTTACTTTTCCGCCATTGTCCTGAGTCACATCAAATTCATGACCTTCAGTATGTGGTTTTTCTACCAGGAAAAAGCTCAGGCCTTTATAACCGTCGCTATCATCGCCAGTGCGGGCCAGTGTCAACAAGATTGACGCACTGCCTGCGAAAGTACACCAGGTTTTAGCGCCATTGAGCAGCCAGCCGCCGTCGGTTTTAGTGGCTTTCAATCTTGCCGAGGCGAGATCGGAACCGTAATCCGGCTCGGTCAGGGCTATAGCCACCAGGTTTTCACCGCTAGCCACTTTCGGTAGCCAATGTTTTTTCTGAGCCTCAGTTCCGCCATTGACCACTGCGCGGGCAAGAATCTCAGGCCGGGTAATCAAACTGCCCGCCGCACCAAGCGAAGCACGGGACAATTCTTCAGTAACCAGAATCATAAACAGGCTATCGTCACCCTCATCCGGTTGCAGACCACCAAAACGCTCGGGGATCGAAATACCAAAACAACCCATCTCCCGCAAGGGTTGCAGAATGGCCTCCGGCACATCGAGATCCTGACGGTGAATATCTTCCGCCAACGGCATGACCACGTCGGTAGCAAAACGCCGAAAGGTATCGCGAATAATAAGTTTTTCTTCATCGAGATTGGCGGGCAGATAGTCGCCTTCGCGCTTGATCAACTCTGTGCCAAGTGCGGCCATGCTGTCTCTTATACAC
>JAHRWI010000104.1 GCA_019090225.1 Porticoccaceae bacterium | reverse complement strand
GGCAACTTTCGTGAAGATTTGTTCTATCGCCTCAATGTTTTTCCGATCCGGGTACCCCCTTTGCGTGAGCGACACGGCGATATAGTGGCTTTGGCACGGAGTTTCATTTTAGAGCACTGCGAAGCAGGACGACCGATCCATATCTTCGGTGCCGCTGAACAGCGTTTACTGAAACATACCTGGCCGGGAAATATTCGGGAATTACAAAATGTTATCCAGCGCGCGGTTATTTTGTGTAACGGTTCTTGCATTGAACTTGACGATATTAATTTTGAAGAGGGTTTATGTCAGGATCAATCAAATTCATTGGCAATTGATAGTGCACCCCTAAATCAATCCCCGCTTGAGAACGGTCTCCGCAATCGAGAGCAGCAACTTATTATTGAAGCGCTAGAGGCCGAAAATGGGCGTCGAAAACAAACTGCAGAACGTTTGGGTATCAGTCCCCGTACCTTGCGGTACAAGATCGCTAAGTTGCGTGAAGAAGGGATATCCCTACCTGGCATGGTCAGCGCTTAGCGCTGACAGGATCTAGTGGGCAGAGCAGAACGTTGCGTCTGTGCTGTTAATAACGCGCTGAGATTATTACGGATAGATTATTGAGGATAGATGAATGAGTGAAATAAATGTGAACCAGGTGCTTTCGCAAATGCGTGCCATGGCTGAAGCGGCCCAGGGCGGCGCCAGTGGTGCGGTGGCCCCAGTGAGTGAAGGTGGTGGTCAGTTTGCTCGTATGCTCACCGAGTCTATCGACAAAGTCAGTGAAGCCCAGCAGCAGGCGGGGGCTTTGAAAACATCTTTTATAAGCGGGGAGCCAGGTATTGATCTGCCCACAGTCATGGTCGCTGCCCAGGAAGCGGATATAGCTTTTCAGGCCATGACCCAGGTGCGCAATCGGTTGCTATCGGCCTATCAGGAAATCATGAATATGCCCGTATAAGATGCTAGTGAAGCAGGTTTTTCTGTAGACAGGCACTTACTTACCCGGCTGTTTTTGAGACACGAAAAATTTATTTTACACATCAATAATTATTCTAAGCACTGATAATTTTCAGATGATACAAACAGGATGGTGATGGCTGATCAAACTACCTTAGTAAGACCGTTCATGGGTCTAAGTCAGATGCCGATAGCGCGGCAAGCTGGTCTGTTAATAGGCTTGGCGCTAAGTATTTCATTGGGTGTCGGTTTGGCGTCCTGGTCCCAGGAGCCAAATTATGTGCCATTTTTATCAGGTCTTGCTGATCGGGAGTTGGCACCAATTGTCGCAATCCTGGATTCGGAGAACGTTAAATACCGCATGCAGGGCAGTGGCATTGCCGTGCCTGCTGACAAGGTTCACAGCCTACGAATAAAGCTGGCCAGCCAGGGCTTACCAAAAGGTGGTATGCGCGGGTTCGAATTATTGGAGGAGGAGCAAAGTTTTGGTACTAGCTCGTTTCTTGAAACGGCTCGCTACAATCAGGCGCTAGAGGGCGAGTTATCGAAATCTATAGCGACGCTGGAGGGTGTAAAAAATGCGCGAGTGCATCTGGCTATACCGAAACAATCGGCGTTTTTACGTAATAAGTCCGGCGCTAGTGCTTCGGTATTAGTGAGTTTGTATCCCGGACACTCTCTGGCTGAATCCCAGGTAGCAGGTATTGTGCACCTGATTGCATCCAGTGTGCCGACGATGGAGGCCGACAGGGTCTCGGTCGTAAATCAAAAGGGCACCTTGCTGACAATGGGTGCGGGGTCGAATACAAATCTGGCGGTAAGTGCAGAACAGCGTGGCCACGCCCGTAGCCTCGAAGAGGATTATTCGCAACGTATTATTGCCTTGCTGGCACCTATCGTTGGCGCAGACCGGGTTAGGGCTCAGGTGACCGCGGATATGGATTTCACGGCTGTAGAACGGACCAGTGAAGTCTATGGACCAAAAAAATCTTCGGTGCGTAGCGAGCAAACATCTGAAGAACGGACAACCCCGAGGGCAGGATCCGGTGTACCAGGGGCTCTGACTAATCAGCCGCCACCTGCCGGTACCGTTGATCCCAATCCGGACTCAAGAACCAATCAGGTTGCCCCTGAACGTGTGAGTAAAGAGGCGACCAAAAATTATGAGCTGGATCGTACCATTAGCCATATCAACGAAATGCCGGGCACGATTAAGCGTTTATCAGTGGCAGTGGTGCTCGATTATCGCGACGAAGTCGGCGCTGGCGGGGAAGTAGAGCGGGTAGCTTTACCCGATGAAGAGATCGCTCGATACACATTGCTGGTGCAGGAGGCCGTTGGCTTCGATGGCGAAAGGGGTGACAGTGTCAATATCATTAACGCACCCTTCCTGGCTTTACCTGAGCCAGAGGTTCTCCCTGAGATACCGATTTGGAAGCAAGCCTGGGTGTTAACCCTCGGTAAGCAATTGCTCGCTATTATTGGTGTTGCGTTATTGATTTTCGGCGTGCTAAGGCCAGTCATGAAAAGCCTGGCTACCTACAATGGTGCAGCGAAGGGCCTGGCAGGTAGACAAAATACGCCTGGTTTGGAGGCACCTGCAATGGTTGGGGAGTTACAGCCCGGTGGCGATCAGGTGAGTTTAAGCGGCGCAGGTGGTGGTGCGGGCCAGCTACCGGGTACTAATACTGGTTATGATCGGCAAATTGCGATGGCGCAAACTGTTGCTCGTGATGATCCGCAGCGAGCCGCACAAGTAGTGAAAGGTTGGGTAGGCGACGATGAGTGAAAAGTCGGCTTCTTTGAAAGGGGCGGATCGAGCGGCAGTGTTTTTATTGGGTATTGGTGAGAAATCTGCCGCCCAGGTTTTAAAGCATCTCGGCCCGAAGGAGGTTCATAAAGTCGGGGAAGCCATGGCCGGACTAAAAAAAGTCAGTGCTCAGCAAGCTGAGGAAGTCATCAGCTCTTTTTCTCAGGCTATCAGTGAAGTCACATCGCTGAGTGGTGGTAAAGAAGATTATATTCGCAACGTGCTTGTGGCGGCATTGGGGGAAGATAAAGCTCAGAGCGTTATAAACCGGGTTGTACTGGGCAAAAATTCCAAGGGCGTCGAGACGCTACGTTGGATGGATGCGCGATCCGTGGCTAATGTTATTAAGAAAGAACATGCTCAGGTCATCGCCATTGTATTGTCCTATCTCGACAGCGACCACGCGGCTGGCGTACTTAAACATTTACCCGAATCGGTGAGCAAAGATGTAGTTATGCGTATCGCCCGGCTTGATACGGTACATCCCTCTGCTTTGATAGAGCTTGATGCCATGCTAGAAAAGCAATTCTCTGAAGGTAATGCAACTCAGCCATCTGCGGTAGGGGGACTTAAGGCGACTGCAGACATACTCCAGCATCTTGGTAGCGATTTGGAAGAAACATTGTTAGAAACAATTACAGCACAAGATTCGGATATGGGCGAAAAAATAAAAGACCTGATGTTTGTTTTTGAGAACCTACTAGAGGTCGAAGATAGAGGTGTCCAGCGTTTATTGCGTGAAGTGTCTTCAGAGATTCTAGTGGTTGCCTTGAAAGGGGCCGATGATCGAGTCAGCGACAAGATACTGAGTAATATGTCCAAGCGGGCAGGTGAGATGCTCGCTGAAGATATTGAAACCAGCGGCCCAGTGCGTCTTAGCGAAGTAGAGGCCGCGCAAAAAGAGATATTAGTGGTAGCTGAACGCTTGGCTGAAGAAGGTGAGCTGGTGCTCGGTTCTCGTGGCGGTGAAGAGTTTGTCTAGGGTCTTAAGTGGCAGTAACCAGTCTGGCATTGCGCTATGGCAGACCCCTGCCGTGGAGGATGAACATAGTGGCGCAGCACAGCTTACCGTCCAGGAACTTGCCACTTTAGACAAACGAAATCGTGATAAAGGTTTTGAAGAGGGACGTCTTAATGGCTTTCTGGCCGGTGGCGAAGAAATACAACAGCAGGTCGAACTATATAAGCAGATGCTTGTAGCGATGGAAAAGCCCTTTGAAAGAATTGACAAAAAAGTAGAAGAGGAGCTGGTTTTACTCGCGACAAGCATTGCCGAAGCCATTATTAAACAGGAGCTGACTGTTAATCCGAGTTTAATCGGACAGGTTGTTGAGGAGGCAGTATCGGCCCTTTCTGCAACAGCCCACCATGTCAGTGTGCGCCTGCATCCTCAGGATATTGCCTTGCTCAATAGTGATCAGCAAGGTGGTGATAATCCCGTGGCCTGGCACATGCTAGAAGATGCGCGTCTGGCGCGGGGTGAATGTCAGGTAGATAGTAGTGATGAATTTGTCGATGCTACAGTCCGTAGCCGTATCAATACGATTGTAAATGAATCTTTTGAGATTGATATTGTGGCGGACAGGTGATGCTAAAGCCAGACCAGGGCTCTGCGGAGTCGAAGGCTGTACCGGAAAGATTGCCGAAAAAATTGTCGCTCGATACTCGCCTGGCGCTGCATCGGAAACGCTTGCAGGATAGTGCTATCGAAGCACCGAAAACGAAAGGTAAGGTAGTGCGGATGGTTGGTCTCACCCTTGAGGCTACCGGCTGTCACGCGGCGGTTGGTAGCCGTTGCCTGGTTGAGTCTATCAGTGGTGAGTCAATCGAAGCGGAAGTCGTAGGTTTTGGCGACGGCCGCTTATTCTTGATGGCCATTGGCCAAATTCGAGGTCTGGCACCAGGGGCACTGGTTACGCCTGTTAAACGGACGAGCGAAGTCGCTGTGGGTATGTCTTTGTTGGGTCGGGTGATAGACGGCAGTGGCGCGGTTTTAGATGGTGGTCGGGCGCTATCGTTGAATGAATATATGCCTTTACATGGAGAGCCGATCAACCCCCTGGGTCGGAGTTTGATTAATGAGCCTCTTGATGTTGGCATCAGGGCCATCAATGCCTTGCTGACGATTGGTCGCGGGCAACGTATGGGTCTGTTCGCCGGAAGCGGCGTCGGTAAAAGTACTTTGTTGGGCTTGATTACACGCTATAGCGATGCCGATGTGGTGGTTGTTGGCTTGATAGGCGAGCGTGGTCGTGAGGTTCAGGAGTTCATCGAGGAAATACTAGGCACCGAGGGTATGGTTCGCTCTATTGTTGTCGCTGCGCCAGCCGACGATTCACCTCTGATGCGCCTCCACGGAGCCTGGCGGGCAACGGCTATTGCGGAATATTTTCGGGATCTCGGTCTCAATGTTTTATTGTTGATGGATTCGTTGACGAGGGTCGCTCAGGCGCAGCGGGAAATAGCCCTGGCCGTTGGCGAGCCGCCCGTTAGTAAAGGTTATCCACCCTCGGTATTTACGCGTCTGCCCCAATTAGTTGAGAGAGCAGGAAATGTCGCTGGAGCAGGTTCAATAACCGCGATCTATACGGTGCTTGTTGAGGGTGATGATTTGATGGACCCTGTTGCAGATGCCGCGCGGGCAATCCTCGATGGCCATATCTGTTTGACCAGACGTATTGCTGATGCGGGGCGTTATCCGGCTATTGATATTGAAGGCTCGGTAAGCCGCGTGATCACCCGATTGCTTGATCCTGGACAGCTGGCATTAGCGAAACAATTCAGAGAGCTTTACAGTACTTACGAACATAATCGTGACCTTATTAACATAGGTGCTTATACCCGTGGCAGCGATCCGCGTATCGACCTTGCTATAGAAACCTATCCGCTACTGCAGTCTTTTTTACAGCAAGGGCTGGCTGAAAAAGTTACTTATGAGCAAAGTTTTTCCCAGTTACAGGCCTTATCAACATCCTTGCAAATGGCATCTTGAATTGAATATCAAGCGTCGAGTAGGCTCAAACAGTGGATGATCCCAAGCGGCTTGACCCAATAATGCGACTTGCTGAACAAAAGAAAAGTGATGCTGGTAGGCATCTAAATTCAGCCAGGAATCAGCAGACCCAGGATCAGCAACAACTAGAGCAATTGCAAGGTTTTTACGATGAATACCTGCAACAATTTGAACGGGCAACCAGCGTTGGTATGAACGCGCGCCAGTTGAGCGATTTCAGGATATTTCTTAATAACCTGGAGAGTGCTATTAAGCAGAAAAGCCAACAACTGGTTCAGGCCGACAATCACGTCGAGGAGCGCCGCGGAGAATGGCTGGACAAACACCAGCGCTCAGAAACGCTGGTCAGCTTCCAGGATAAATTGTCCCAACAAAAATCACTCAACCATAGCCGAAAAGAACAAAGAGAGCTTGATGATCGTCCTCCTGGCGATCACAACCCTTCCAGCTAGGTTCCCTTAGCCTGGATTAATAGATTCGGCCTTTTAAACCTGGCCTGACTTTTGCATTTCTTGATCCCATACTGAACGCGTTATGCAACTTCTGCGGAGCTGCCTGGGTTGCTGTGTCATCAATACTTTAATTTTAAGACATTATTTTGCAAGAAAATAAGGGTGGGTTTGTGTCAGCACTTAATGTGAAT
>JAHRWI010000103.1 GCA_019090225.1 Porticoccaceae bacterium | reverse complement strand
GGGAGTATATATGGATTCTCTATCACACTAGTAATGGAAGGAAGGTCACTGTCTGATTTTGATTTGGAATTAGGGAAATTGAGAGACCCATGAAGCTTTAATAATTCAATGTGCGCCGAATTGGGCTGTTTTAGTGTGTTTGAATGTTTTAAAACAGTACCTTGCTTACTTTCAAAACTCCCATAACTAGCATAGTTTACGTCGTAATCTTGTTGGGGAAAGTGTTTGTATTGATAGTCAAGCGATATGTTTTTGAAAGGTACAGGGTTGTCGTAGGAGTTGTAGTATGTGTTTGTTAGCAGCTGTAGTAATGCACGCTCTAATACTAAATCATAGTTAAAGGTTATGATTGTTGGCAAAGCTTGACCCCGCTTATGCCTCTCGAACATTGCCTTCCAGAAGCGCCTATAAATTTCATTACCTTCTGTTATGGCAGAATACTGCGCGCGAGGCCCAGTAGGGATGCCGGGGTGAGTTATATTGCAGGCCAGCTCAATGGTTTTTGAAATGGCATTTGTAAATGCTTTTAATTTGTTTCTATCGGAAGTGCCGCCTCCCAGTAGATTGAAGGCTAGCATAGATAAAATGTCTTCAATATTTCTATCGTCAAAAGCAACCCTTCCGTGATAGCCGTCCATTTCACGTCGAATATCTAATGCTTCTGATAGGATGCTTTTATCTTCATCGGTTAGATTGATGTCACCTGCGACACCTCTCATAGAATACTCCCACATTCTTTCAATGAAGTTACTAAGCATTGGAATGCCAGCATCGTATGAAAAACCAGCGCCAAGTATTATTACATTCTCAGTCATGTTTTTATTTTCAACTCCGGTACATTAGTAATTATGCGATTGTTTGGGGCTTGATACAGTGCTTTAGGCATAACTATTATTGAACGTCAGGTGCGACATATGCTCGGAATACATGCTTGCATGTATTGATGATGTACCCGTACTCGGAGATAAAAGTGCTGCGGCGAGATATCATTCCCTGACCAACTCATTATTTTGGTCACAATACTCTGATTTTATGGGTAAAACCAACAGGTCATCAAATCCCCCTAAAAATGAGACACGTGCTTGTTGATGTGTATTTTGGGTACTTAAATGAGCAGATGCACCATATGTTGCCATATCCCAAACCACAGCATCATCCATTAACGCTTTTAACCTTAGTGGATAACATTAACAATGGCTCAGTGAACAGCCTGCGCTAGCGCTTAAGGAAATAACGACCAAACTTAGATCACTAACAATCAATTTTCATATAAATCAAATGAGGAAGTAAACATGAATAGAGGACACGCATTAATCACCGGGGCCATCGGCGGGCTAGGTACGGCGATGACTAAAAAGCTAATCAGCCAGGGAATCCCAGTGATCGGTTGTGACCGCAAGGCCGATGAACTGGATGGTTGGCGGGAACGGGAGCTGAACGAAGAACAAAGCAAGATGGTGACTTTGTTTCCGCTGGATATTACTAAGGAGGAGCATGTTGATGCAGTGGCCGCCGAGCTAGGGCAACGAGATATCCACATTGCTTATCTGATCAATAACGCGGGTATTCAGGGGCCGGGCAAGCCCTGGGACTATGATAGCAAGACCTGGGATCGTGTTATTAAGGTGAATATGTACGGTACCTTTCATCTGAGTCGGGCGTTTTCTAAACCCATGGTTGATGCTGGCTTTGGTCGCATATTGAATTTTTCCTCTGGCGCGGCTTACAGCCCGCCGAGAGACTGGGGCAGTTATGCTGCTGCCAAAGCCGGTGTTCTGGGTTATACCCGTTCTCTGGCGCAGGATCTTGCCCAATATGGGATCACGGTTAATTGCATCGTGCCGGGTTTGATTATGCATGAAGGCTTGCGTGGCCATGTTCCAGACAAGTTCTTTGAAAATTTGGGCAAAGACGTACCCATGAGACGCCCCGGTAAGCCGGAGGAGATTGCCGAGGCCGCCGCTTTTTTTATGTCCGATGGATCATCCTACGTAACCGGACAAACTATGCATGTTAACGGTGGTTTATATATGCCCGGTTAAATTCAGACCAAGCTGGCTGTGGAATGTGGAGCTTGGAATGTGGAGTTTGGAATATGGACTCTGAAATGTGGAAATCTGTTGCCTTGATTTTAATCGGGCCAATGCGACATAGTGATCGTCTGCCTGCATATTTACTTGTAGCGAAAATAAATACTGATGTGGGCTAGCCGTTTGGTGCTAGAGCATAAAGAAAATTCATGGGTTTTAAAGTTGATCACAAGGTGCTTAAAGGTAGAGCGGTTGAGCTTCATCCCTTGACTGAAGCACATGTCAGTGGCTTGTTCGCTATAGGCCAAGATCACTCCGATTGGCAATACTTGCCGATACCCGGTTTCGAGGTATTTGATGACGCACAACGCTGGGTCGATCAGGCGTTGTCTTTACAGGAAAAAGCCGAGCATCTCGTTTATGTGTTGGTGGAGCCGGTCAGCAGACAGGTAATGGGCAGCTCCCGTTATCTGAATATTCGGGAGCGGGATGCGGTACTGGAAATTGGTTATAGCTGGCTTGGCGTAGACTTTCAACGCAGTGCGGTAAATACTGAGGCCAAGTATCTCTTGCTACGGAACGCCTTTCAAACGATGGGCGCGCGGCGGGTAGAACTCAAAACAGATGCCCGTAATATTCGCTCACAGAAAGCCATTGCGCGTATCGGCGCTACCCGAGAAGGGGTGCTACGCAGCCATATGACCGTGCAAAACGGCTTTCAAAGAGATTCGGTCATGTATAGCATCATCGACAGCGAGTGGCCCGATATCAAAGTAGATCTGTTGGAAAAAATGCAGGCTTATCACGAGGAATAAGAGCTCGCCTAAGCCATTTTGGGTTTACACAGGATCGCCAGGTTGGTACTTTTGCGGGTCGATAAGGGCAGGAATTACCTTCTAATTAATTTCGTCGAACACATTTATTCTAAGCATTTAATCTTAAGCAACGACAACAGGAGAACATCACCATGGCAGTCAAACATGTACTAGACGGCATTAAAGTGCTCGATTTTACTCAATATCTTGCGGGGCCAACCACCACCCGTCTTATGGCGGAAATGGGTGCCGAAATCATCAAGGTGGAGTGGGGCCCCCACGGTGATCCGGTACGAGGTGTTGGCTATATTAAGGACAAGCGAAGCGCCTACTATATTCAGCAGAACCGGGGTAAGCAGAGCCTCTGCCTGGATTTCAGCAAGCCCGAAGCCAATGAGATTATTAAAGAGATCGTGCCCCATATGGACATCATTATGGAGAACTTTTCTCCCGGTGTTATCGGCCGACTGGGACTGGATTGGGAGACAGTGCACGCACTAAATCCTGAAGCCATTATGTGCTCACTGTCGGCTTTCGGTCAGACTGGCCCCTTAGCTAAGCTACCTGGTTTTGACTATATCGCTCAGGCCTATTCTGGCGTTACCAGCATGATTGGTGAGGCCGACGGACCTGCCTATTTACCTATGCTCGGTTTGGGTGATGTTAATACCGGCGTTCATGCACTGGCAGCGATTAATGCTGCCCTGTTTCACCGAGAGCGAGGTCACGGCGGTCAATACCTTGATATTTCTCTGCTCGATTCCTATTTTCACTGTCACGAAATCAACGTTCAAATGTACAGCGCCAGTGATGGCAACATCGAACCTTCACGCTCAGGTCAGCACCACTTCGCGGTCGCACCCCTTGGTTTATTCAAAGGCAAAACATCACAAATCGTGATTATTGCCATGATCACCCAGTGGAAAAACTTGTGTAATGCCATGGGTAAACCGGAGCTGGCCGATGATCCGAAGTTTAAGGATATTCGAGTACGGGTAGAAAACCGCTTTGAACTGGTCAAGATTATTGAAGACTGGTTGGCGTCCATGCCCAGCGATGAAGAGTCGATTCGGGTGCTGGAAGAACACCGCGTACCTGTGGCACCGATGCTGACGGTACCTCAGGCCATGGCGCATCCTCATTTAAAAGAACGCAACACTGTCCGAACGGTTAGCGATAGAACCTTTGGTGAAGTGGAAATTCCGGGTGTGCCCCTGCGTTTTTCTCAGTTCCCCGACTTCCTGCCGCTGGAAGCACCGTTTTTGGGTGAGCACAATGACAACGTGTTAGGAGAGATGCTGGGCTATAGCGATGACAAAATCGCCGGTCTGGCAGAGCAGGGCGTGTTGATTTCCCGCACCAATAATTGATTGGCTAGGTAAGCTGAAGTGGC
>JAHRWI010000102.1 GCA_019090225.1 Porticoccaceae bacterium | reverse complement strand
CACTTTCATTGTAGTTGATGCGTTTAAAGCGAATATCCAGCAGCTCAATGCCAAACACACCGACTTTCTCCGCCGCCGCCGTAAATATTTCTTGCTCCACCAACTTGCGGCCTTTCTCAATAGGTACCAGCGCACCCATATTGATGCCCTCTTCGGTGGATGGCAGAACAACATCACCCAGTGCGGTATCAAGCAGGGGCACACGGTCTTTAGTGGTACGAATAATTTCAATTAATTCGTGTTTGGCCACGGCGTTTCGAGTTTCACTGCCCAGGATATCGTCCAGTCTTGATTGCGCACTGCGTTCATCACGCAAACGCAAAAAATACTGCAGCGGATCAACAATTCTCCAGCGGGCAAATAAATCGACAGAAATGTACAGCTTATCTTTGGTGGGCATATCCGAAGGCGCACCATCCCATTCCAGCACTCGTTTATCGATGGGATTCACTTCTTGCACAAAAGGGATTTTGAATTTTAGGCCTGCCGTAGTGACAGGTTCACCCACCGGCTTACCAAACTGGGTGATGATGACTTGCTCGACTTCATCAACGGTATAAATTGCACTGCCTAGGACAAACAGACCAACAAGGACAATGGGCAATATTCCAAACAAGGTTAAATTTTTCATTGTTGGCGCTCCTTTTGCCCATCAAGATTAAGCAAGGGCAAGAGGCCAGACATGGCATCGTCCATCAAAACTTTTGATTCTATTTTCGGCAGGACATCCTGCATGGTCTCAATGTAAATACGACGGCGAGTCACTTCCGGTGCTTTTTGGTATTCAGTAAACAAGGCATTGAATCGCAGGGCATCGCCTTCGGCTTCATTGATACGCTTGAGACGATAACCATCCGCCTCACGAATGCGTTGATCTTTTTCGCCCTCAGCTAAAGGAATGACTTTGTTATATTCGCGCCGCGCTTCATTGATGAGTTTTTCTTTCGATTGCTGAGCCTGATTCACTTCGTTAAATGATTCCTGCACAGGCCTGGGCGGATTAATGTTTTTTAACTGCACCTGATCGATGCTAATGCCCATGACATACTTGGTGGATAGCTCCTGCATTTTGACCAGGGCTTCAATTTCAATTTCCTGTCGGCCAATAGTAATCACTTCGTCCACGGTTCTATCACCGACCACTTCACGCATCACCGATTCCGATACATAACGCAGGGTTTCACCGGGTTCGCGCACTTCAAACAAAAATTTCACCGGGTCTGATATGCGGTACTGAACCACCCACTCCACTAATGCCGCATTAAGGTCACCGGTGACCATCTGGGTTTCTCGCCCACCATCGCGCGCGCCCTGGTAAGGATCGCGAGCACCCGGGGTGGCAAAACCAAACTCCTGCTTCAGCTGCCGTTTAACAGGAACAATCGTGGCGTTATCAATACCCAAAGGCAGCTTAAAATGTAAGCCCGGTGGCACCTCTTTCAGATACATACCAAAGCGCTGTACCACAGCGACCGAATCACTCGGCACGGTGTAATAGGCAGACCATACACTTAGGGCTATCAGCAATAAGATGGCAAAAGAAAGTAACCTGCCAAAACTGCCACCTGAGTTTTTTCCAGAACCACCACCGGCGAATAAACCTTTGAATCGATCAATGGCTTGCTGGATTATCTTTTCAATATCAGGTGGTGATTGGGGTCGAGACCCCCAGGGAGTACCAGAATCATCATTTTGGGACGGCATTGGATCGCCTTTAAGATAGGAACAGACAAAATTGGCTGCTGCCTCCTATATTGGGGTAAATTGTCTATTTGCAATGCAGGATGGGCCAACTGCCTCTCAGTGGAAACACCGCAGCATATCCGGAAGACCCGCATAAACCCCCAGACCGTTTCATAATGCTGGGATCCGTGGTTTACTCACAGGACACGCGCAAGTCCGCCCGTAGCTACCATTTAAATGAGCAGGTTAGTCAATATTTTCTGACTAGCATCAATTTACTGCTGAACTTTGAGTCCATATTTACTTCGGCTATTGCTGGAATTATCAAAATAACGTCGTAATTCACGAGCGTGGAGCGTAGCGACACGTCCGGGTGAAATCACCTTATTATGTGCTTTATTTGTTGTTGGCATGAATAAAGTACCCGATTAATGCGACGATATAGCAAATAACAGCGCTGAATATAGTGTGTCCAGCGACTTCAATCGGAAAAAGGTTTCTCTCATAGCCATTAACTGTAGGGAAAAGAATTAAATCTAGAATGATCCCTATGAACACACCAAATACTACTAGAGTTGCTGAATAGAATGGTTTTTCCTATGCAGAATTAGAGCGATAATAATTGCAAGAATGAGTAAGGAGCAATACAGAAATAAAGGCATTACCTGGCTACCAAACGGTATGCGCAACGAAAATAGCGCCAGAAATCCAGAAAGTATTGCAATGCCTGTTTTCATACTTTTGGCCATTAGCAACTACACATAACAGTTTAATAAACCAACGGCTTCCAGCTACCATCTTTCTCACTATCATAATGGTTTGATAACAGATAAGCGGCCTATTTCAATTATATTTCAAGGGGTTAACTTAGACCACAGGTGCTTATTCAAAGGCGATAACGAGTACGGCGGCATTGATCAGCTGGCTTGCCCCCTCATAACTAGCAGGCCTTGAAATATACCGGATTTCACCACCTTCTACCAAAACCAGTAGCCCTCTACTTTTTAAAAAAAGTGCCAGATTGAGTCTCAATTAAGACAAACGAACAAACCGCTCTTTTTCAAGTCCGTTGACAGGCTGGGTAAGGGGAACAAATCACGATATAACTTATTTACTTAATCAAATCGATGGACATTTTTAAAACTGCGCTCTATAACCGATACTCAAAAAATATCTAGTGGTTTTTTGTGATTCATCCGAAAATGATTGGTCGAGCCACTCGTACCCGAATTCAAACTCCAATTTCATCCACTTTCTTAATCGATAATCTGTCTTGATAAAGGGCCTCACAAACCAGCGATCATTGGTATTTCTTTTATCTTCTCGATAATCCAAACGAATTCTGGGGTTCAACCGCAATCGACGGTCCCAATAGCTGACCCGCCAATTTGCGTCAAGCGTATAGGTGTTGGCATTTAGTGTGTCTGCGTAACGAGCGCCGAGTATGGCACTGTCATTTTCGTAGAACAGGCTGTTAGCAAGTAATTGGGTTGAGTAATAATACTCCTTGCCCGTTCCTGGGATTGCTTCGACACCACCGGATGCCCTAGTATCGCCAAACTCCGTCACGGTAACCTCGCCGATTACTTGCCAGGTTTCATTTATTCGCTGTGTTATTCCTGTCGTTACCGATTCGCTATCTGATGTTCGATCTTCTGCAAGTTGAAATAGTTCATCGTCAGAAAAGACACCCAATAGTTCTTCCAGCTCCTCCACGCCCTGCCCCTGAATGGCATTAGTGGTAGTGAGAATGGGGCTGTTTCGGTAATCCAGCACCAAATTCAAGGTGGTACCCTCTTTGACTGTCAGGCTGCCTATCAGTAAAAAAATGTTTAAGTCATTATAATCAATATCGTAATCAACCAGGGTGAAAATAGATTTTCGTGTATCAAAGTAGCGAGCCTCACCGCCGACGGCCTCTCGATCATTGATCCCGAAGTTGTCCTGAGTAATGTAAAAAGCATTAAAATCCCATCCGCCCCAATGAGGGCCTATGTCGGCACTGACTCCATAGAACTCATTATTCGTCCTGATTTGCGTTTTGTGTCTGGTGTCAACGGGGTGCCCATATACGGTGTTAAGGGTAATTTCCGGGGTCACTTCATAGGCAGCGTGGATGCCATCAAAACGTCCTAAAATACCTCCGGTGGTTCTAGATTGCCTACCCACGCGCGCGTATAGCCCGCTTTCTGAATCTCTGCCATCGAACGACATGATACTAGGTATAAATTCACCACCTTCGCCACCAGGTCGAAAATCTTCCTCAAAACCGCCGACAAATTGCGTCTTTAGGTCATATCTGCCTTTACGGGCGCGGCCAACAAAGTCGAGGTCGTTGGTTAGTTCTGAGCGCGTAAGCTGCGAACCACCCTCCTCCCGGTTCATCTCATCTCTGTAGTAGATTTGAGAGATGCTGCCAAAAAATTGCGTATTCCAACTCTCAGGGTCTTGAGTGCGGCTCCGCCGTCCACTTTTAAGCCTTTCTTTCGGCTTTGTTGCTGCTGTAATCAAAGCGGTAAGCCGCTGATTAACACGATCAAGGCCGGGGCTGTCAGGGTAGTCCTGAAGATATCTTTCGTATTCGGCTTTGGCATGGGCAAACTGTCCATTATATTCACGTGCCACACCCAACAATTCCTGAGCATGAGCGCGGACGCTAAGGTTGCCTTTATCACGTATCTTCATGAAAAGTTGCACAGCGCTACTATAATTTTTGTCTATCATTGCCTGGTTTGCCCTTTGCAACAGGCCTGCCATTTTGGGATCAGTTTGTTTGAGGGTGGCAATAAGGCTTTGTGAACTAACAGCAGGCAAGGTGTTTGAGACGGTTTCCTTTTGCGCGGGCCGAGGTGTTTCGATATTAATAATAATTGACCGCAGATCAGAGCTATTTCTAACGTTGAACTTAACATGGCGAGTAAAGCGCAAGATCAGGGTTGGCCTTTGGGCGAGCCCGATATCGAAGTTAATGTCCCGTAGGGGGATATTTGTACTTTTGTCCCAGATTAAACTTCGTTGTCTTCCTAGCTCATTGAGGTGTTCAGCATCAGCTACAAGCTCAGGCTGCAACTGTATTTCAAGTGTGCTTCCAGATTTTTCTGGAGTGTGGCTTACATATCGCAATGGGGTGAAGAAATTAATTTCGAGTTTGTAGCCCTGATCGATCTCATCAACTAAAACGTCTACCTGTGCATTTGCATAGGAACTTAAATTTAGGAAGAGTAAAATACTACAAGCAGATAAGGCGCGGCTGGCCAAGTTATTGATCATTTGACGCACTCGCTTTAAGAACATAGGTAACATGTTTCCCGGAAATTAAGATTGGAATTTAAGGCGAATACAGAGTCTGTCTAGACAAATCAAAATGTCCATTAACCCCCCCACTTCCTGGTCTCATATTCTTATTACATCATTGAAAAACTACCGATACAGCACGCCACAGTGAGAACATCATTGGCCTGAGGGAGCTACTGACGAATGCCCAGTGAAGTGGTTTGCTTACCAGGCCGCGATCACTTAGAAATCCCCATCAGTTGTTCGGTGCTCACCATTGCGGTTTTCCTTAATCGTGGTTAACGAGCTATCTTCGTAAGTATGACAAGCGCCAGCACAATCTCGGAGTTCACTGACTGTGTATTTCACATCCGGGTTTTCGTGTTTTTTGTGAGGCCCGGATTTATAGTCATTGGAGTGACAGCCCGCGCAATCAGGCTTAAAGCCAGCGGTCGTCCAGGTAGGTATTTCATTGTTAGTGGTATGACAATCGAGGCACGTCACATTCGAACGATGATCACCGGGGAAAATTGCCGAAGAATGAGTAAAGTCTATATTAAACCAGTTGTTTGTATTGTGGCACTCGTCACACTGCACTGACGTTGTGAAGTGGTTGCCAGGTTTGCCGGCGGCAGTAGTACCGTTGTGGCAACTGGAACACGAGCCAGTCACTAGATCATGATTGAAGTTTGCGGGTATCCAGGCAACCGTACTATGACACTCTTCACATTGTGATGATGTTTGCACATGAGTGGCATGCTTACCTGTAGCGGTCGTGCCATTGTGACAGCTCGTGCAGGTCCCAGTGACGGCGCTGTGATCAACATTGACACTGGTCCAACTATTGGTGATATGGCAATCATCGCAGGTAT
>JAHRWI010000101.1 GCA_019090225.1 Porticoccaceae bacterium | reverse complement strand
CTGAGAACATCAGGTTCTGACGGCGCTCGGGTAAGAGCTTCAGTATTCGCCGAATATCGTGGATAAAACCCATATCCAGCATGCGGTCGGCTTCATCCAGAACCAGTATCTGTAGCTGACTAAACTTCACCGCATTTTGGGCGTGGAGGTCTAAGAGGCGCCCCGGTGTAGCGACAAGCACGTCGACGCCTTTACGCAGCTTCATCATTTGCGGATTAATTTTTACACCGCCGTAGACCGCCGTAGAACGCAGCGGTAAGTGTCTACCGTAAGTTTTTACACTGGCATCAATTTGAGCGGCCAATTCTCGGGTCGGAGTTAAAATAAGTGCACGGGCCAGATTAGCCTTAGCGGGTTCACCCTTTGAGAGTAGGTTCAGAATAGGTAGCGTAAAAGCCGCAGTTTTTCCCGTGCCGGTTTGCGCTGCGGCCATCAAGTCCTTACCTTCGAGGATTACAGGTATGGCCTGGGACTGGATTGGTGACGGTTTTAGATAAGCCTCTTCCGCGACAGCCTGAAGGAGAGGGGCTGATAAGGCCAGGGAGTCGAAGCCATGTGAATTAGGGCTGTCTAAGTTAGTGCCATCTAAGTCAGTACTCATAGTCGCCTACTTGCGGACAATCCCATGCTAGGAAGAGAACTCTTCGTTACCACTATTAATATTGAGTAGACCAAAAATCTGCTCCTGGGTCGCCGCCAGAATTGCCTGCTTTTCGTCTTCCTGAGTAATGCTTTTAGAGATGGCGATAGCGCCGATCATGGAAGCCAGAATGACCCGCGCCCGATCGGGAATGCTGGCTGGTGACAGACTCAGGGTGCTGTTTTTTAGTTTATTCAGAGCGGTAAGGCGAGTCTCAAGTAATTTAATCAAGCCCAGGTAGGATTGCTCATAAAGCTTTTTTATCTCGATATTGTCGCTGGCAATATCATTGGCAAGGAAGGCCTCAGGGCTGGGCGCTGGCGTTTTATTGAAGTTGCCCAAATTCAGGTAGCCCGTGACCAGGTCACTGAGATGCTGGATCGAGAACGGACCTTTCATCAGGCGGGTGGCTTTGCTGCGCTGCAGGGCTTCTCTAAAGCTGGCTTTGTAGAGCGCTTCTTTGGACTCGAAGTGCGCGTAAAAGGCACCCGGTGTCATTTTGGCTAGCTTCATGACCTGGTTGATTGAGACCTTGTCAAAGCCGTAACGACAAAATAAATCGGTAGCAGATTGTAGGATACGGTCTTTAGATTTTGCCTTATGGTCTTTAGGGTAGGGCATGTCGTCTTGCACTCCATAAAATATGGGTCACAAAATATTATCTTGATAATATTTTGATAGTCACTAGTTTGTCGCCAGTCAATATTACCATTTTGAAGGGCACGACTTTAAAGTGTTTGATTGAGGGCGTAAGCTTTTAATGCACAGGCTTTCAATGTGCTCAGTTTTGTTAGGTAAGGTTTTACCAGGCAAGGTTTTAACAGCTAAGGTTTTGGAGGAAATATGAGCCAGTCACCTGTTGTCATCACCGGTATGGGTTTAGTGACCCCGCTCGGTTGTGGTCTTGAACCCGTATGGCGAAGATTAACACAGGGTGCCTCGGGCATCGGTGTCATTGATCGCTTTGATATCTCGGAGCAGCCGATAAAAATTGCTGGTCTGGTACCCGATATTGCCGATGATTCAACTGCAGGCCTTGATCTCGACGGCCTGATATCAACAAAAGAGCAGAAGAAATTAGGCCTCTTTACTATTTACGCTCTTGCCGCTGCAGAGCAGGCCCTACAGCAGGCAGACTGGTTTCCGGCAGAAGAATCTGAGCAGGCTTCTACGGCGACCATCATTGCCAGCGGTATTGGTGGTTTCCCCACTATTACTCAGGCTCAAAATACTTTGATGGAGCGGGGCTACAAGCGGATCTCACCCTTTGTAGTGCCCGCGTTCCTGGCCAATATGGCATCGGGCAATGTGTCGATCAAATACGGCTTTAAAGGCCCTCTGGGCGCGCCAGTGACCGCTTGTGCAGCGGGTATACAGGCAATCGGTGACGGCCTCAGAATGATTCGTAGTGGTGAAGCTCAGATCGCCCTTGTAGGCGGTGCCGAAGCCTGTGTAGACCCGCTGTCTATGGCTGGCTTTCATGCGCTGAAGGCTTTGTCCACCAAGAATGATGAGCCGACCAAAGCATCACGTCCCTTTGATCAGAATCGGGATGGTTTCGTGATGGGCGAGGGCGCGGGCTTGATAGTTATCGAAAGCCTTGAACATGCCCTGAGTCGCGGAGCGAAACCCCTGGTGCAAATCAGTGGCTACGGCACCAGTGCGGATGCCCACCATATTACCTCTGGGCCTGCCGATGGTTCCGGCGCAGCGCGGGCAGTACGGGCTGCGCTCAAGATGGCCAGCCTAAGCGCGAGTGATATCAATTATGTGAATGCCCATGCTACGTCGACACCCGTAGGTGACAACGCTGAAGTCGCTACCCTGAGGAGTTTGTTTGGCGATCAGGTAGGACAGGTCCCGGTTTCATCAACCAAATCATCGACCGGGCATTTATTGGGTGCGGCGGGGGGGATTGAAAGTATATTTACCGCTTTGGCGGTGATGAATGATTTGTTACCACCGACCATCAATCTCGAGAATGTCGATGAAGCCATGGCCGATCTTGATTTCGTCCCTAACCAGGCCCGCGCTCAGCAGGTCAACCACGCGCTCTGTAATGGCTTTGGTTTTGGCGGTGTTAATGCCTCACTAATACTAAGTAAAATCAATTAGATAAATAACTATCGTAATATTTTACTTGCAGTAATATTGAAGCCTCCCAAGAGGGTTCTATGCCTCACTCCTCTTCGCGAAACTGCACTGCAGCAAGGCGGGCATAGAGTTCACTATCTTTTAGCAATTGCTGGTGAGTGCCTCTGGCGACAACTTTGCCCTCATCCATAACGATGATTTGATCGGCGTGAAGGATGGTTGACAGACGATGGGCAATAATTAAAGTGGTACGATTTTCCATCAGCTTATCGAGGGCGAGCTGAACCTGTTGTTCGCTGTGAGTGTCCAGAGCGCTAGTGGCTTCGTCCAGTAGCAACAAGCGAGGGTTTTTCAGGATAGCCCGGGCGATGGCGATGCGCTGTTTTTGTCCGCCCGATAATCGTACGCCTTGTTCGCCCAAATAACTGCCATAGCCTTCAGGCAGGGTCTCGATAAACTCATCGGCATAGGCAGCACGGGCGGCGGCGCGAACTTCTTCATCACTGGCATCGGGCTTGCCATAGCGGATGTTGTGGGCGACATCGGCGCTGAATAGTGCTGGGTGCTGTGAAACTACGCCGAGTTGCTGGCGCAAATCGCTCGGTGTCAGATCACGAATATCAGTGCCCCCCAGATAAATATCGCCGGATTGCGGATCGTAAAAACGTTGTAGCAATTCAAAAATAGTCGATTTTCCGGCCCCGGATGGCCCCACCAGGGCAATGATCTTGCCTTCTTCTATATTGATAGATAAATCGTCCAGGGCTTTTTGATCTGGTCGAGAAGGATAGTTGAAGGAAACCCCTTTGAATTCTATCCGTGCGGGCAATTCGTTAATAGACACAGCGGGCTTAGTTCCAGCCGGGTTAGACGGCGCGCAGATCGTCGCCTCAGCCGTCATCAGATCGACCAGGCGATCAGTCGCACCCACTGCCCGTTGCAGATCACCATAGACCTCAGACATGGTAGCGACACCCACGGCGACCAGCAGGGCATAAAATACGAAAGCGCCCAGGTCACCGGCGGTCATCGTGCCTTCTAATACATCATTGCCACCGATCCAGAGCATGCCGCTGAGGGAGCCAAAGACCAGCAGAATCACCGCCGCCATCAATATGGCGCGCTGAAGAATACGCCGCTTAGCGATGCCAAAGGCCTTATCCACCTCCTTGCCAAAGGCCGATTTTTCATAGTCCTCACGGGTGTAGCTTTGTACGGTTTTAATATGCTGGATGATTTCACCGGCGTAAGTGCCGACACTGGCTATCGAGTCCTGACTGCTTCGTGACAGCGTGCGTACTCGCCGACCAAATATCAAAATCGGTAATAGAATGACCGGCACACAGCCGATAATGATGAGTGTGAGCTTGAGGTTGGTGATAAGGAGAATGATCAGGGCACCAACAGTAGAAATGGAGCTGCGTAAAGCGAGTGAAAATGAGCTGCCAACGATGGTTTGCAGGAGCGTGGTATCAGTGGTCAGGCGAGACATAATTTCGCCGCTACGATTATCATCAAAATATCCAGGGCTCAGACCAACGACGTTATTGAAAACAGCGCTGCGAATATCCGCGCTGACCCGTTCCCCCAGCCACGACACCAGATAAAACCGAACAAACGTTCCTATCGCCATAAATACCGACAGGGTCAGCAGCAGAAACACCCCCTGGCGAAGCTGACTCACTGAGCCTGCAACAAAGCCTTCGTCGATGACCATGCGCACACCCTGACCCAGGCTCAGGGTGATTCCAGCGGTAATCAGTAGGGCGATAATGGCTCCGATCCAGCGGGATCGGTAGGGCGCGACAAAACGCAGCAGGTGGACAATTGATGAGCGCCGGGTAGATGGAGGGCTGACCAGCTCTGGTGTCTCTCCGGCTGGGTCCGCGGTGGCTCCTGATAGGGGCCCTGTTGGCAGGTCGGGATCGGCTGGTACAGAATTATTTTGTACAGGGGTATTTTGTTCGGGACCAGGGGGCATAACTACGTATCAATAGGATAGGGGAGCGCATCATACAAAAAAAGCTACCGGATTTTGTGTCTATATTGGTTTTCTAATGTTTTGATTGGTCTTCGCATAAGGTGTGCATCAATGCGATCTAGATAGAGGCTCTAGCTGCAGGATGAACTTATGAGTACTGGCCAACCAGGAAAACTACGGGGTTGTCGTCCCGATAGAAACCGCTAGCACCCGCATAAAACAGTGTGCTAACTAGTCGATTCGAGTGAGGCTTTGTTAGGCTTAGGCTTAGGCTTAAGGCGCGGATAAGGTTATTTTGCCGTCGCAAATACCTTCTTAAGCAAGTCAGTGGTTCGGGCCACCGGATTCTCCCGAATACGTTGTTCCTCTGCTGCAATCAACTGGAATAGACTATTGGTAGCCTGTTCAGTTACGTAGTTATCAAGGTCGATGGCATCTGCATCGATGGTTTTTCCGAGAAAACCCGCTTTGCTAAACATATTTTTGTATGCACTGGTGACGCCGACTTTATCGGTGGCGTCTTTAACAATAGGTTTCATCAATTCATGAAGTTGCCTGCCACTGTTTTTCTGTAAATATTGAGTCGCCGCGTCATCCGGCCCTTTGAGAACTGTCTGGGCATCTTCAAGGGACATATTGCTAATAGCGTTGACGAATAAATCAGTGGCCTGGGGTACGGCTTGCTCCGCAGCGCGATTCATGGAGGTAATAAAGCCGTCTGCTACAGCACCCTGACCAATGGCACGCAGGCCTGTCTCCAGGGTTTGAAGTTTCTCAGGCAGAGGAATCTTCACCTCTGGGTTGGCGAGAAAGCCATCTTCTTTGCCGAGGCTATCAATGGCGGTTCTAGAACCCTGAATTAGCGCTTCTTTTAAACCCGCAACCATGTCGCTATTTGACAGGGCGGAAACTGCTGAATCATTCAGTGTCACTGGTTGATCAGAGGTGATGACTTCCTGGGCTTTACCGAGCAAACTTTTCCAGTCGGCGTTACTGTAGACCGGCACGGTGATGAGACTGGAGACAACAATAATTGCCGGTAAATTTTTCAATCGCTTGTTCATATTATCTCCTGACTCCGTGCTTTTGGCCCTGGTTGTAGAAGACGGGCAACCGTCTTTTATTAAGCACTGCAGTATAGCCCAGGTATCAATAATTACTTACGCAGCCGCCATGCCGCCGTCTACTGGGAAAGCAACCCCCGTGACATAAGACGCCTGCTCCGAACACAGCCACACTGCAGCGTTGGCGATTTCTGAAGGTTCACCAAAACGGCGTAGCAGGGTCATTTTTTCCATGTGATCGCGAGCGGCCTCATTTTCACCAATGGCGCTCTTCAACAAAGCTGTGCCGATGGGGCCTGGGCAAATGGCATTGACCCGAATGTTTTTTGACGCCAGTTCGATTGCCCCAGTTTTGATCAGGCCAATAACACCGTGTTTGGCGGCAACATACGCGCCGCTGTTACGGACACCTTCAAGACCGGCAAAGGAGGAGGTGGTGACGATAGCACCGCCATCCCCCTGCGCAATTAATTGTCGGGCAACGTGCTTCATGGAAAGCCAGGCACCTTTCAAATTGACCGCATAATTAAAATCATAATTTTCTACGGTGTCATCGATAATGGAGGAGCCTTTTCCGGGCGCGCCAGCATTATTGTAGGCACAATCAAGACGACCGAAAGCCTCAATCACTCTGGCGACCATGGCCTCAACCTCGGCTTCATTACTGATGTCACAGTGCTGATAGACAGCTTCGCCACCAGCTTGTTGAATCAGCTTGACGGTTTCCTCACCGGCGGAGTCATTCACATCAGCGACCAACACTTTCGCGCCTTCACGAACAAAGGCCAGTGCTGAGGCTCGTCCAATACCCGAGCCTGCGCCAGTTACCAGGGCTACTTTACCTTCTACAAGTCCACTCATTTTCTACTCCTTCAAAGTTAATAATGGGTTAGTGTTGCTGTTGATTTAAATATGCTTTGTATAGCTGAGCGCTTAGTATCGTCTAGAGCTTAATATCGCTTAGAGCTTACCGGGCCTTAGCGTCCACGATGATCCGGCCCCTGGCCCGGCTTCTTAGGGTGGGCATAGGAGTGGTAGTATTTAGGCTTCTCAAAGGGCACTTCTTCTTTCAGAGCGGCAATGCTTTTAGTATAGGCAGCCATGAGTTTATCTTCGGCCTGGTAATTAAAGGGGTCGGGATAATTGGGGTACTCTTCCTCAGTAACAGGATTATTCACGTACCACTCAACATTCTCCTCCAGGGCCCGCTCGGCAGATATTAGATCGCGATAGCCCAGCTCGTCTCGCGCCTTACTGCCATCCAGGTAGCAGTGATTACTGACATCCAGTAGTCGAGTGAGAGGCTCAGCGGGCGCGCCCAGTTCTTTGGGTACGGAGAAGGTTTCCAGTTTTCGCCCAGTAAAGGTAGAAATTAGTTCCATCCACTGCCGCATGGTGTACTGATCTTCATCCACACAGTTGTATACCTGATTCTTACTTTCGAGAGGCTTATCAATAGCCAACAAAAGATACTGCGCCGCATTACGTGCGGCGCAGCGGGTGGTAATCATCAGGCCGCTTTCCGGCAGGATCATATGGCTGCGACCGTCTAACACTCGTTTAATCACTGACCAGTCCATAGGGTTGGGCTGGCGGGGGCCATAAATCGCCGGGTAGCGAAAATAGCAGCTGTTGTAAGCGCCACTTTCCCCTAGATCGAGTACGTAACGCTCAGTCTCATAAATAAGGTTGCCAAATTTGGCGGCTTTGGATTCTCTGGCATCGGACATGAGTGGTGCCGTCTCGGATGTCGGCACCTTGAGCCCGAAGGGATGATTGTCTTCAGGGTTAAGCAAGCCCCGATATACGGGAATACCGCCCACAGCGAGAAATCGTTCGCAACGATTAGCAAAGTAGTCAGCAATAAAACGGATGCGCCCATACATGGCCAGAACCACGTCGAATTCGCGGCCATCGAGGGACTCGGCAATAGTTTCTTCGAAATGGGGATCACCATGAATATGCTCTACGTCGGGCAGCCCAGGTGGTTCATGGGTGCCGCGGTGAAAAATGGTGGTTTCGAAGCCTCTGTCGAGCAGGCCCTGGAGAACATGGGGGCCGGTTGGCCCTGTACCGCCAACAACAAGTACGCGCTTCATAGCTTGTCTCCTTTAGGGGAGAAGGCACCGCCGAAATGTTAGCGTGGTGCCTTTAGATCCCGATTTATTATAATTATTACTTCCTGAACCCGGCTTTGATTAGCCTTTAACTTTCGAATTTATAGCCATCCCCATCACTGACTATCTTGCCAGCCGTGGGTGTGGCGAAGTGAGTGCCGAGCACCGTTGAGTCTGTGTTGCCAAAGCGTTGCATAAACTCAATGCGCGTGCGTTCAGCCCGGTCGCTTTCGACATCCGCTGCGTCGATCCAGCCTGGTTCCGCAAACTGCAGGGGATGGTGAAACATATCACCAGTGATCACCGCTTCTTCGCCTTTGGATTGAATCAGAACACTGGCATGACCTGGTGTATGACCCGGTGTTGGAATCAGACTGATTTCATCGCAGACCTGATGGTTGGCCTCGACCAGCTCAACCAGATCAGCATCAAAAATAGGTTGTAGGGCATGCTCGAGAGCATTGCTTTCGTAGGGGTCATCGGCGTCCTTCCAGAATTCCCACTCGGTTTTATTGAACAGGTATCGCGCGTTGGGAAAGGAGGGCACCCATTTGTCGTTAACCTTATGGGTGTTCCAGCCGACGTGATCAAAGTGCAGATGGGTACACATCACTCTATCGATAGCGTCGGGGCCAAAACCTAGCTCGGTCATGTTTTCAAGAAACGGCGTATTGAGGTTTTTCCATTCGTCGTACAAAGGCAGGTTTTTACCGTTGCCTGCGCAGGTATCGACAATCATTTTCATGCCACCGGCATTGATAAGAAAAGCATGAATACTGATGTGCATATTGCCGTCGGCGTCTAAATAATTCGGTTTTAACCAGCTCTCGTAGGCAGATAATTCTGCGGCGCTGCGATCTGGAAACAAAGAGTCAATCGGCGCGCAAAGCACCACCTCTACCAAACGATGGATGGACACATCGCCTACCTGCCAGCTGAGTTTTTCGTAAAGACGGTCGCTCATTATTATCTTCCCCTGTTAATTGTTTTCTGCATCGTAGTTGTCGTAGTTGAATTAGTTGTTATGTACCTTAGCTTACAAAGCGAAAACCATCACCGTCGGCGACAATTTTTCCTGATGTGGGTGTCGCGAAGTGGGTACCTAAAATCAGGGTCTTACCATCTGAGTAGGTGTTCATGAAATCAATACGGGTTTGTTCAGCACGGTCATGCTCTACATCACCGATATCCAGCAAACCTGGTTTGGCCATCTGGCAGGGGTGATGGAACATGTCGCCGGTGATGATGGCTTGCTCGCCCTGGGAAGAGATCAGGATACTCACGTGACCCGGTGTATGGCCCGGTGTGGGTATCAAGCTGATTTCGTCATTGATGGTGTGGTTAGAATCAACGAGATCCGCCAGTCCGGCATCCAGAATCGGAATAATCGCCTGTTCTCTACAGCCGGTATCGAAGTGATCTTCTTCCTGGGACCAGAAGCCCCACTCGGTTTCACCAAACAGGTAACGGGCATTGGGGAAAGTGGGTACCCATTGCTCGCCTTCGAGTTTGGTATTCCAGCCGACGTGATCAAAATGTAAGTGGGTGCACAAAACCCGATCAATGGATTCGGCAGGAAAACCCAGCTTGGCCATATTTTCCAGAAAAGGCGTATCGAGATCGTTCCATTCGGAAAATAAAGGTAACTTTTTACCGTTGCCACTACAGGTGTCGACAATAATATTAAGGCCGCCGGCGCGAATTAAAAAAGCGTGAATACTAAGGATTAGCTTGTCGTCTTCATCGATAAAGTTGGGTTTCAGCCAGCTGGAATAGGGTGCCAGTGCCTCGTTTGTGCCGTCTGAAAATAAAGTCTCAACGGGTGAGCGAAGTATCACCTCAACCAGCCGAGTGATTTCAACGTCGCCAATGTTCCAGGATAAATCCTGATAAAGTCTGTCGGTCATCGTGTATCCCCTGTATTAATTTATAATTTAATGAGAGCTGTTTTTTTTTGATGAAGATTGTTTTTTGACTATGAACTTTTGGCTGCCAGGTTGTTAGGTCTAAATAGGGTTACGCTCGATCAGTTGCCGGGCAATAATAATACGCTGCATTTCGTTGGTGCCCTCGCCAATTATCATTAATGGCGCATCCCGATAGAGCCGTTCAACATCGAATTCGCAGGAATAGCCATAGGCACCATGAATGCGCATATTCTCGTCGGCGTTCTTAGCTGCGGCTTCGGTAGCAAAGTACTTGGCCATACCGGCTTCCATATCGCAGCGCTCGCCGCTGTCAAAGGCTTTGGCGGCCTGCTCGACGAGTAGTCGGGCAGCTTCGGCACGAGTGGCCATCTCGCCGAGTTTGAGTTGAATAGCCTGATGTTCGCAAATCGGTTTGCCGAAGGTGTGCCGCTGTTGAGAATAGGCGGTCGCCTGCTTGAGCGCGGCGGTGGCAACGCCGACACCACGTGCCGCGACATTGATGCGACCCAGTTCGAGACCGCCTACGGCGTTATAGAAACCTCGGCCTTCGACTCCGCCAATTAAGCGATCCTCGTGGACAGGGTAATCTTCAAAACTAATTTCAGCGGTATCGATACCACGGTAACCCAATTTTTTTAGCTTTCGAGTGACGTTGAAGCCGGGCCCTTTGGCGGCAATAAGCATGCTCATGCCTTTGCGTGGTGGTGTTGCAGTCGGATCGGTTTTAACCAGCAGGCCTAGCACATCACCTTCTATTGCATTTGTTATCCAAGCCTTGGCGCCATTGACGATGTAATGATCACCCTCCTTTTTTGCAGCGCAGCGAATGCCCTGCAAGTCGGTGCCTGCGTCCGGCTCGGTAAGACCAATGCCGCCGCGCAATTCACCGCTGGCCAGTTTCGGCAACCACTCTCGCTTCTGTTCTTCGGTACCAAAGTTCTGTATGCAACGAGCCATAATTAGATGTGAATTGAATATGCCTGATATCGACATCCAGACTTCACAGACGGCAGAAACGACTTTGGCATAGGTCGAAGCCGTCAAACCCAGGCCGCCATACTCAGGGTCGATGGTGGCGCCAAAGAGCCCCAGTTCTTTCATTTGCTCAACCATGGCATGGGGATATTCATCCGCCTGCTCAAGGTCGTGAGCATAAGGCGCAACATCGCGCTCCAACCATCGATTGACGCTGTCGAGAATCAGGTTTTCTTCTTCATTGGACATAGGTAGAATACTCTCTCAATAGCGATTTAATAATTGGCTTTGTCATCCACAGCGTGACCGGTCTTGGGGATTAACATGGAGCGGACGAAGTCCATGATCACCACGCCATCCTGATTCTTACCCAGGGTTCTTACCATAACGATACCGGCGGTGGGTCGGCTACTCGATTCGCGAATCTCAAGCACCTCAGATTCAGCGTAGATGGTGTCGCCGACAAATACCGGTGCGGGCATTTTGACGTCTTTCCAGCCCAGGTTGGCGATGGTTTTCTGGCTGACATCGGAAACACTCATGCCCGCAATAATTGACAGGGTCATGGTGCTATTGACCAGGGGTTTACCAAATTCACTGTGCTTAGCGTATTCCTTATCAAAATGCAGGGGGTGCTGGTTCATGGTCAGCAGGGTGAACCAGGTGTTATCGGTTTCGGTGATGGTGCGGCCAGGACGATGTTCGTAGACATCGCCCACGTTAAAGTCTTCAAGATAACGGCCGTATGACTCGCGGTAGCGTCCGGGGGAAATTTCAACAGATTTTGGCATGGTGTACTCCTGATACGGCTAGTAAGAAAAAAGGTCGCTGAAAGCGGGCTGCAAACAGTAAGGGAGCGCCGGAACAGTGTCAATTTGAAACTGATAAAGCTTAACGATTGTTGTTGCCTTAGGTTTTGGTCCTGCTTCAGTCACTGTTTCTGATGAAGGCTTCTAGTAATAGTCATACAAGGAACCAGGAAAGATATGCTCCCTGCTATAAGCATTTCGATAAAACTGTGCTAACTTGCTAAAGGGTGTGATGCCTGTGCATCCTCCCATGATTAGAGGTAGATAGAGACAACTAGATATAAATAAATTAAAACGCAAATAAGGTATGAACTAGACAAGGGGTTAGCAATGATTGGATATGTAACAGTGGGTACAAATGATCTTGAGCGGGCAGCAAAATTCTACGATACCGTGACAGCTGTGGTCGGTGGCAAGCGAGGGATGGCAATGGATCGGTTTATTTCCTGGGTTGGCCCGGAAGGTGGCCCCATGTTGATGGCTATGAAGCCCTTTGATGGTAACGCTGCAACGGTTGGGAATGGTGTGATGGTCGCGTTTTCAGCTGATTCAAGAGAACAGGTTGATGCCATTTATAAGGCTGCAATTGCTGCTGGTGGTGCTGATGAAGGCGCGCCAGGTGAGCGTGGTCCCGGTGTTTATGCCGGTTATTTCCGAGACCTTGATGGCAATAAACTAAATGCCATCAAATTTGGCTGATCTTTTCACCTGAGCTATTTAGCTTAAAAGGATAGCCTTAAGGATCTCACCTGAACACTTGCCTGGCCTTCAGGAAGGCAAGTGTTCATCCTGCTTCGAGTTCTTCCCAACGTTGATAAACGTTTTCCAGGGATTGCTGGATTTCGGATAGTTCTGCCAGTGTGCTGCGCACGAGATCGGGATCACCGGAATAAAAATCGGCGGCGGCAATGGTTTCTTCAATACTGGCCTGCTGGTTTTCCAGGGCTTCAATTTGCGCGGGCAGCTTGTCAAGTTCGCGCTGTAATTTATAGGACAGGCGAGCGTTATTCTTTGTTGCTGGGCTGGGTGAATTTGCCGCGCTTGTCGAGGTTGAGCTGTCATCGGTTTTCACCTGTGTACCCGATTTAGCGGTTTCGCCGTTTGATTTTGTCGCCAGGGAGTCATCTAAAGCATCACTCAATGAACCGCCGCGAGCTAACCAGTCACTATAACCACCGACCGATTCGCTCACCTGGCCATCGCCTTCCACAGCGAGAATCCGGGTCACGGTGTTATCCATAAACTCCCGGTCATGGCTGACCAGCAAAAGTGTGCCGTCGAAGTTGAGCAACAGTTCTTCGAGTAACTCCAGGGTTTCTATATCGAGGTCATTGGTGGGTTCATCGAGTACTAGCACGTTGGCGGGTTTACTAAAGAGTTTTGCCAGGATGGCCCGGTTTTGCTCACCGCCAGACAAGGTCGAAACCGGCTGGCGAACCCGCTCTGGACTGAACAGAAAGTCACTGAGGTAGCTGATGGCATGGCGGTTTTTGCCGTTGATCTCGATAAAGTCCTGACCGCCGCAGACGTTATCGATCAGGTTTTTACTGTCATCGAGTTGGTTACGCAATTGATCGAAATAAGCGATTTCCAGCTTGGTCCCCAGGGTCACTTTGCCCTTCTGAGGAGTGAGTTCGCCGAGGATGATTTTTAACAGCGTTGATTTGCCCGCACCATTTGGCCCGATGATGCCAATGCGGTCGCCCCGCATAATGCGGTTGGTAAAGTTTGAGATGATTTTTTTGTCACCAAAACTGTGTGACACGTTTTCGATCTCGGCGACCAGTTTGCCAGAGGATACCGCTGATTCGATTTTAAAATCAGCTTTGCCCTGTCGCTTAACGCGCTGGCTGGATGTTTCTCGCAAGCTTTCGAGTGCTCTGACTCGGCCTTCATTGCGAGTTCGACGGGCCTTAATACCCTGACGAATCCAGACTTCCTCCTGTGCCAGGCGTTTGTCGAACAGCGCGTTGGACTTTTCTTCCGCATGCTGGCGTTCGGCGCGGTAGGTGAGAAATCCACGATAATCACCCTGCCAAACGTATAGGCTACCCCGATCAAGTTCGGCAATCTGGTTGGTGACTTTTTGCAGGAAAGCCCGGTCGTGGGTGACTAGAATCAGCGCGCCGCGATACTGTTGCAGGGTTTGCTCAAGCCATTCAATGGTGGATATGTCGAGATGGTTGGTAGGTTCATCGAGCAGCAAAATTTCTGGCTCTGCTACCAGCGCTCGGGCCAAAGCTACGCGCTTACGCCAGCCGCCGGACAGCGATGCCATGGGCGCATCAGCCGGCAATTTTAGCTGGCTGATGGTGGTATCTATTTTCTGTTGCTGCTGCCAGCCGTCGTTGTTATCGAGTTGCTCCTGAATGCGGGTCATGGCTGCCATATCACCGTTGTTGATGGCCTGGTGGTAGGCGCTGAGTAACTCTCCGACTTCGTTGAGTCCGCCAGCAACGACCTCATAAACGGTTTGAGTATCGGCCTGAGGCAAAGACTGTTCGAGCCAGGAAATAATCGTTCCAGAGCGCTGCCAACGTTCACCGCCATCTGGCCGGATTTCATTAGCGATGATTTTTAGGAAAGTGGTTTTACCTTCACCATTACGGCCCAGAAGTCCGATTTTGTCGCCTTTGCGCAAGGTGAAGTTGACATCCTTGAGCAGGTCGCGGGAACCAAATTGCAAAGAGAGATTATCCAGGCGTAACAAGGGCATGGGAGTGACTTACGTATTAGTGATTGTGGGAAGGTTTTAGAGGGGCGGCATATTACAGTATTTCTGGCCGGGGCAGAGCTGCTTTGATCCGGGATTTTGGAGGGCTTTTAGTGGGGCTGTTTTAAGGAGCTTGCTGTCAGGGGTTTTTTAATAGGGTTTTTAATGAAGCGACGACCTACGGAGCCGAAAAGTAGATGTCGCCATAATAGGTTTTCGCAATCGCGCCGGTATTGTCGGTATCCGTCATGATGGCGATGGCATCGATGTAGCGGATCTTATAGGCAAAGGCTCGTTCAAGGTCTTCGTATACATTTCGTGTTTCTGCAAACCAGGTGTTACCTGGGGAGGTGTTGGATCGTACCGCCAGCATCATGGCATTTTTGCCTGCGTAGGGGTTCTTCCACAATTTCCCGACGGTTAATTGACTACTCCATACGTAGTTTAGGGCCTTCGTTTTCCAGGGTAGAAACCCACCATCGATGACCAGATATAGCCGCGCGGCGAAATCGTCACCGCTGCGATCTTTTTCGTGGTCATTTTGTAGAGCTTGTTCAATGCGCCAGCACCAGTTCAATAAGGGTGTTTTAAGTAAATCTATTTTCTGTTTATAGATAAGTCCTGAGGCCGCGCGGTGGCTATCGGCCCGCAATACTTTAGCTGCATTGAGGTCAACAAGGTCGTAGCGAGTTAGTTTTGAAAACTCCAGAGGTGTCCAGCCTTGCATGGAACCTTTACTGAATTGGCCGATTAATATATCTGCTTTTCCCGGAGGATTGCCGCATGCTATCAGCGGATCGGCGTAAAGTAGGGGGATTATTAGCAGGGTGACAAAGTGAATATTAAAACGTGTTGTTAATAACTTAAATCGACGAATTAGCATTTTATTATTCATATAAGTTCGTTTAGCTTGTGGAGATATTTAGTTGGACAGTGAGCGCGCTATTATTGCATTTTAAGACGATTCCAGGTTTATTTATGAGATTTATGCGTAGTTGATGAATCGCTGAAAGCCCTATCTATGTAATGTTTACAATTAGTCTTTTTGCTATAAAATGTTTTCCGAGCCAGAAAGTATGGATTGCCCTATGGTCTCGGTAATGGCCTCTATAATAGCCGCTGTAAAGACATTAGTTACAGTTGCGTTTTAACCGTCATATTCACCCGTCATAGTTTATTTCTTTGCTGGCTAATCCGCTTGTTAAGAATGAGTTGTTTGAAGCGAGTCGTCTATAACAAGTAAATATAAACGTTACGAAGGTTTTAGATATGTCTACTACAACAGGTACAGTTAAGTGGTTCAATGCTGATAAAGGCTATGGGTTTATCGAGCAGGAAAATGGTCCCGATGTGTTTGTACATTTTCGATCAATCGCTGGTGATGGTTACAAAACATTAAACGAGGGTCAGCAAGTTCAGTTTGAAGTGACTCAGGGCCAGAAAGGTCCACAGGCAGAGAACGTAATGCCGATATAAACTCTGGCTATACTAAACCCTGGAGTTAGGGCCTTATAACCCGCGCTCTTATAATCAGATTCTTATAAATAGACCCTTATAAATAGACCCTTACAAATAGATCCCCGCATGAAGGCTCTATAGTCAAGAATCGGTATAGTCAGGAGCCACTGACATCTCGATCTGTGAAGCGTATCGACTAAGCTAATTGGCGAGATTGTTTTGTCAGGTAGTCAGCTAATGCAAGGTAGTCTTGCGCACGCGGGCTTTCTTTGCGCCAAACAAGCCCAATCTCCCTCCTTATATTCTTTGTTGTAAATTCGGTGGTAGTTACGCCCTGGGCATTGGCTGTGATGCCCGCATCGAGCGCCATCTCGGGCAACAGGGTAATGCCTATGCCGTTTGCAACCATGGGTACGATGGTGTG
>JAHRWI010000100.1 GCA_019090225.1 Porticoccaceae bacterium | reverse complement strand
TACAACAACACACTATTAAGGAAACTGAAAATGAGCGGATCAAGCGCTGGTCAACTATATGGCCGAATGGATCTAGACGGAAACGTCTTACTCGAAGATGCTAACGGTGACATTGTCACTAGTATTGACGCTGACGTATGTCCAGTCGATAGCAAGCTTTCTGCTCGGCAAGAGCACCCGGACGGCATTACTCTGACACGCTCAGACGCCGCTAAACTAGGGGTCGTTATTGAAGGCATGTAAGCCGCCGGTGACCAGCTGGGATTCTGACTGAGTAGCAAAAAATATAAGTACTTCACCAGATTCCCAGTACTCAAAGGTGATGCGCTTGCATCATTTTATAGCGCACTGTGGCGCTATATTATTCAGCTCGAACACGAAAACCACCATGGCCTCGTTAAACGCAATAACATTCTGTCGAACTTAAATTAATCGAAAGCACATGAACGTCGCTCCGACGGCGGACATGAAAGGCTTGGCATTTAAAACAAAAACCTGCTGCGACCTCTTCCCCATTGTCAAGGCCATACACTGCGATGACTCCACTACTTCCTCCCGGTCATCTTTTCCCGGAACTCATCGCGGCGCTCGCGCAGCCGTTCGGCCTGCCGTCGCATAATTTCTATGGCATGAAAAATAGTCGGCACGTTGTTGCGGTTAGCCTTGAGGATTACGGTAATAAACACCGCCTCCAGGGCCACCCAAATATCGAATATCACCACGCCGCGAAATAACAGGGATTCATCCAGCATCACCATCATGTAATAGGCTGGCACCATGGCTACCGCTGAGATCTTCGCTGACCAAGTGTGGAAACTGGGGAGTTCACGAAACTTCAATAAGCCCAATGCGGTAGGCACCAGGTAACAGCCCATTCCGACATACAGAAACCAGGCTTCTCGGGCAAAGATATCGGGCCATAGCCAGAGCAAGCCCAGCACCATGGTTCCATAGGTTAAGGCATCGCCCCAGCTATCCAGCCTGGCACCCAGCTCACTGGTCTGATTTAATTTTCGAGCCAGGTAACCGTCGACCGCGTCGGTCGCCAGCGACACCGCCAATAGCGATAAAAACCAGATTTCGAGTTGTTGATCAGCAAGCACCAGCAAGACAGGTGCCAGCAAGATTCGAGTGCCACTCAACATATTGGGAATATTGATAAATTCTTTTGCCATGTATTAACAGCTGATTTTCTATTCAACTACCTAGAACAGCCTAAAACCACCTAAGCGATCGCAAGCAAAGCAGTCACTAGACCATGAAATTCCAGCGCCATAAGTTTGTAGTGCCAGGAGCTTCTTAACCCCATGAACTCCTGGTGCCAAAAGCTTCGAACACCGACTTTAGCGCATCTTAGCCATTAAGCTAAACTGAAGCACGGGCACGCTGCCGTCGAATTTCATACAGACACACACCCGTCGCCACAGATACATTAAGGCTACTCACCACCCCATGCATAGGCAATTTAACGAGTCGATCACAGGCCTGTCGCGTTAATCGGCGCAGGCCTTTGCCTTCGGCACCGACCACTAGTGCCACCGGTCCTGTGACGTCAGTATCGTAGAGCAAGTCGTCGGTGGTGCCATCGGCACCGATCACCCAGATACCGGCAGCCTTCAGGCGCTCCAAGGTTCTTACCAGGTTAGTCACCACCACAAAAGGCACCGAGTCCGCAGCGCCAGACGCAACCTTCCTCACCACCGGCGTAATCCCCGCAGCTCTATCTCTGGTAGTTATTACCGCATGAACGCCTACCGCGTCGGCAGTACGCAGACAGGCACCAAGATTATGAGGGTCGGTTATTTCATCGAGCACCAAGAGCAGCGGCTGTTGCTCCGCATTTGTAGATGGCAAGCTGAATAAGTTATCGAGCAGTTTATCCAGGTAGCTTTCATCAGCAATATCCGTTGCTTCACACAAAGCCGCAACACCTTGATGATTACCCTCGCCCACCAGTTGATCCAATTCTTTGCGAGTCGCCCACAACCAGGGGATGTCATGGGCATCAGCAAGTGTCTGGATGGTTTGTAAGCGTCGATCTTTGCGACCCCGTAAGAGGCGCAGCTCATGAACCTCACGGGCATCGGTCTTTAACAAGGCGTGCACGGTATGAATACCGTACATCCATTGATTTACTTGTTTGTCAGTCATTTATTCGAGCCCACAGCCATGTCCACACCCAGATCCAATGCTAGTCATTAGCGGCGGGTATTCTAGTTGGTCAGCGGCAATAAATCCGGATTGTTTGGCGAGAGGGTCTAGCATGCTTAAACCTACGCACCCAGGTAAGCCTTAGGTTCATAGGCCCTGGGTGCATAGCTTAGGTACTCTCTTAAGCACCATGCCTGAAATAAAAACTTGTGCGTCGAGCGCGTCCGTTAAACAGGGTCGGGCACCGGCATACGGCCAATAAAGTCATGGGCGATACCGCCAATATAGAGTTGGCCTTCATGTTCCAGAATACTGGTAACCATACCAAAGGCGCCATCGTGAGCATCGGCAAAATGGGTAATATTGCCTTCCATATCGACACCCACAAACAAGCCATAGCCCGGCACGTTTAAACCCTCAAAAAACTCTGGCACCGGTGCCAGGAATTTTGGCAAACGCAACATAAGTTTTTTCAGAAAGGGCTTCGGTGCCAGAGTTTCCAGTCTCGGAAAGCGTGGAAAAGCCAGCGCCACCCAATAGGTATCCTTACCATTAAAGGTGATGTTGTCGGGGCCGCCGGGCAAATTCTCGACAAAAGGTTCACTTTGCCCAGCTTTTGGGCCTTTCAACCATAAACGCGTAACGCAAAATCCCAGGGTTTGATTGACCAGCAAATATTCATCATCCGGCCCCATAGCAACACCATTGGATAGATGCATACCATCCAGCGCGACACTGCTGGTTTTGGTCGCCGGGTCATAACATATCAATTCACCCAGGGCGTTATCTTCCATGATGGCGAAATCGGCGTCATCCAAAGTCCACTTCGAGGAAATATCACTAAAATAGATTTTTCCATCGGCGGCAATTGCCAGGTCATCCGGCACTTTATATTTACGACCATTAACACTGTCGCTCAAAATAGTGATTTCACCGGCTGGTGTTAGACACAGCAGACCTTTATTAGCATCGCAAATAATCAGGTTACCATCGGCGTCAAACTTCAAACCCAGTGGGTGACCACCGGTATTGCCCAGTACCTCCGGGTCGCCCTGACTTTCAATGTGCATACGCACGACATCGCCATTACCCAGCCCGGTGTAGATATAATCGTCCTTTATAGCGGTCGCTTCTGGCCCTACGATTTTGCCGAGCCAAAGCTTTTCAGCACTAGACATTAGATTTCGGTGAGCAAAGCGACCTTCATAGGGCGGTGCAAGGGGAGGATTCCAGCCTTTGGGATCAATGGGCACAGGCCAGAACAATAAATAAGCACTACCGAGAATAACTATCAAAATAAATAATTCAGCCACGACACACCTCTTTTAGTTTTTGTAGTTTGAGATTGGTGATTTAAAAGCCTAGGATAAACCCGTCCTCAATATACGACCCGATCACTGACCTTGCAACATCGTTTGCGGTCACCACGGAAGCGTTCTTCACCTAATAGCGCGTAAACCGAGCCTATATTTATTTTTTACGACGCACCCGGCCGGTCGATTTGGTTTTGCCTGAAACCTTACTCGCTTTACCCTGCACCCCAGATTTTTTACCAGAACTTTTACGTGACCTGGTTTTTTTAGACGCTTTGGTGGCTCCCACCGACTGTTTTTTGCTTGACCTCTTTATCGATGCCTTAGTCGTTGCTTTATTCGAGCCAGGCTGCCTGGTTTTCTTCCGCTTCGCTGAGCCTGAATCACCAGCGACAATCAATTCCAAATCAATTTTTCGCTCATCCATGTCCACCCGCGCGACCCTGACCTGAACCGTATCCCCAAGGCGAAACGTCCGGCCAGTGCGCTCACCCACCAGGCGATGATGGGCGGCTTCGTGATGATAATAATCTTTCGGCAGGCCGGTGATATGCACCAGTCCATCTATGTACACCGGCTCAAGTTCGACAAATAAACCAAAGCCCGTGACAGCGCTGACTACACCGCGAAACTCATTGCCAACATGCTCAAGCAGGTATTCGCATTTCAGCCAGTTGACCACACTGCGAGTGGCCTCATCGGCGCGGCGCTCGGTCATTGAGCAGTGGTCACCGCCCTCCGTGATTTGCACAAGTTCATAGGGATAGTTTTTTTCCAGAGTTTGCTGTTGAGCATCGGCAACACGCTTTAAATGAGCAACCCGTCGCTTGCTATGCAGTAAAGCCCGGATGGCACGATGTACCAGCAAATCAGGATAACGTCGTATCGGCGAAGTAAAGTGAGAATAGCCTTCGTAATTAAGGCCGAAGTGACCCAAATTTTCACCCTGGTACACCGCCTGACTCATGGAACGTAACATCACCGACTGGATAATATCAGCGTCGGGTCGCCCTGCAGCCTGATTGAGCACCGCCTGATAATCGTGAGCAGTGGGCTTCTCTCCACCGGGTAAACCAAGACCTAGCTCTCCAAGGAAGGTCCGTAAATCCTCCAACTTTTCTTGCTGCGGCCCTTCATGGACACGGTATAAAACCGGCAATTTACTTTTCGCCAGTAAGGTGGCTGTGCAAACATTGGCACTCAACATACATTCTTCAATTAAGCGATGGGCGTCAGTGCGTTCGGTGGGAATAATCTGTTCAATTTTGCGCTCAGCATCAAATAATATACGTGTTTCGACGGTATCAAAATCGATAGCCCCTCGGCTCGCACGGTTCTCTCTCAAAGCCCCATAAAGATCATGGAGATCATCAATATGTGCAACGAAATTTTTGAACTGTTCACGTACCGGGCTGCCTTTCGAACCATCCACCGAACTAGCGCTCTCGCCTCGCTCGGCGAGCATCACCGCCACCTGGGTATAGGTCAGCCGGGCGCGAGAGTGCATCACCCCTTCATAAAACTGAAACTGCTTGACCACACCGGAGGAGTCAATGCGCATTTCACAAACCATACACAAGCGATCAACCTGAGGCTTAAGGGAACATAGACCATTGGATAACTTTTCCGGCAGCATCGGTATTACCTGACCCGGAAAGTACACCGAGTTACCCCGCTGGTAGGCCTCCAGATCCAAAGCCGTATCCGGCTTTACATAGTGAGAAACATCGGCAATAGCGACATATAAACGCCAGCCGCTTCTACCCACCGGCTCACAGTAAACCGCGTCATCAAAATCCCGCGCATCCTCGCCATCGATAGTGACCAGAGGCAAGTGCCGTAGATCGATACGATGCTTTTTATCCGCCTCTGGAATTTCCTCGGCAATGCCCGCCAATTGCTTTTCAAGGGCTTTTGACCAAGTATGAGGAAGGGCAAAATTGTGCAGCGCCAGCTCAATTTCCATGCCCGGCGCCAGATCATCACCAAGCACCTGCACGACCCGACCCGCAGGCTGGGCGTTTCTGGACGGTTGCTGGGTAATCGCCACCAGCACTATCTGCCCCGGTGTTGCAGAGCCAACCTCCTCCGGCACAATCAACACATCCTGACTGATCCTCGGATTATCCGGCCGCACAAAATGAATGCCGCTCTCTAAGAAATAACGCCCGACCAGCTGCTCGGTACGATGTTCAACCACCTCGACAATCGAGCCTTCGGGTCGACCACGGCGATCATGCCCGGCAATCCGCACCAGCACTTCATCGCCATCCAACACCCTACGCATTTGTCGACCGGAAAGAAAAATATCACCCTCAGCACCCTTCGACAACACAAAGCCAAAGCCCTCTGGGTGACCAGAAACTCGGCCTTTAACCAGATTCATTTTATCCAGGGTGCCATAAGCGCCCCGGCGATTGCACACCGCCTGGCCGTCACGTTCCATGGCCCTCAATCGACGACGTAAGGCCTCTATTGCATCTTCGTTCGTCAACTTAAATTCGCGACATAACTCCGAATGTGTGAGCGGACCAATACTGTTTTCGAGGTGGCCTAAAATAAATTCACGGCTAGGAATGGGGTTTTCGTAACGAGCCGCTTCTCGAGCGGCGTGGGGATCTGAACGACGGGATTTTTTCATCCCGCTATCATAGCAGACAAGAATTAAGGACCGATGAAGGTGGTTTTCGCTCAAGATCCAGCTAAGCGTAGATGATTTACCCTTTGAACAGGGGCTTTCAATTGACAAATAAAGGTCTGATTAGTAAAGTGCGCAGCCCCTGAAAAGGGCTCGCTTCACACCTGTGCCCAGGTGGTGAAATTGGTAGACACGCTAGCTTCAGGTGCTAGTGATCGCAAGGTCGTGGAGGTTCAAGTCCTCTCCTG
>JAHRWI010000099.1 GCA_019090225.1 Porticoccaceae bacterium | reverse complement strand
GTGCTATTTGACCGCTCCTGGTACAACAGGGCTGGCGTAGATAAGGTGATGGGCTTCTGTACCGATCAAGAGTATCTCGAATTCCTCCGCCAGGCTCCCCAGCTAGAACGAATGCTGGTTAATAGCGGCATCATACTCCTTAAATACTGGTTTTCTGTCAGTCGGGAAGAGCAATTTCGGCGCTTCAAGTCTCGTCAGCACGACCCACTCAAACAATGGAAATTGAGCCCTGTTGATATGGCATCCCTGGGACGCTGGGATGACTACAGTAGCGCCAAGCAAGACATGTTTTTCCACACCGATACCAAGGATGCGCCGTGGACCGTTATTCGCTCAGATGATAAGAAAAGGGGGCGCATTAACTGTATGCGCCATTTCCTCTCGTCTGTGGATTACGCCAACAAGGATCATGCTGTTGTAGGTCAGCCCGACCCACTGATCGCCGGCCCGGTAGAACGCATCCATGAGCGCGACGAAACCCTTGCCTAAAACATAAATCAACATAAGAGGTAGACAATGTCATCAAAAAAAAATATGGAGCGTCTCGAAAAATTGCTTGAGAACTCAAAAGAACGCCTGCAACGCGCTGTCGATCAGGCAGGGAAAGCCGCCAAGCGGGCAGAACAAGCCCAGGAAGCCGCCAATACTGCGCGCGAACATCTCAAACAAGTTGAAAAATTATTAAAGAAACAGCGTGCAAACAACGCTGCTAAAAAACAGGCTGCTAAAAAAGCGGCCATTAAAAAGGCAAAAAAAGGTGGCAATAAGAAGCGTAAAAAATCTTCAGGAAAAAAATAATCAAGTTGCGTAAACATGATTAAAAATCACCAGGAAAGGCTTTGCGCCATAGACCGTAACAGGTGAGAGGCTTCGGTAAGCGTGTCTGCAAGACTGTCTGTAAGTGCCGGAAACAAGACGGAGGAAAGGCTTAAAAATGATCAACCCTTTCCTCCGCAGATATCTGCTTAAAGCCTAGTCAAACTTAGGCGCAACCTCTTCGACAAAGCGCCGTTTTGATTCACGCCAGTGATCGAGGTGATCCACGTGGTCATAAGCCGTGGTCAACAGGCAGCCGAAACCACCAGAATGCTCTACCACATCCGCGAGCTTTTGCGTCACAGTGTCCGGACTACCCACCAACCAGTTGTGATCAGCCAGGTATTCGAGGGTGACATCTGAGTCAGCGATACCGGGCTTATGTTTCATAATATCGAGCAGACCGAATTTAGAAAATAAGGGCAGCAGGTAATCCCGCCAGGTGATACCCATGGGGCCTTCAAGGGCCCTCTTCTTCGCTTCTTTATCGGTGTCGGCAATAAATATATCGCGACCCAGCCGCCAGACGCTGCGGTCAGCCTCTCGACCCGCTTCGTTAACAGCGCGCTCATAGGTTTCCCAGTTTTCTTTTAGATACTGATTACCCAAACCCAAATTCACCGGAATGTAACCTTTTTCACCCGCCAGGGTCATGGCTGGAGACTTCGGGCTGAGTGCAGTAACGCCCAAAGGTGGGTGGGGCTCTTGATAGGGTCGTAGGTGGAAACGGGTCGGCTCTTCGGTCTCCGGGCGTTGCACTGTCCAATATTTACCTTCATGCCGAAAGGGTCCATCGCCGGTCCAGAGTTTCATCATGATTTCGATGGATTCAAACATCATGTCCCGGTTTTCCCCGGCCATGGCATCGACATCGAATAATTGCCAATCACCAGGGAAGCCACCCGCGCCAACACCGACGATCAAGCGACCCTCGGCCATGTGATCGAGATAGGCAATGCGCTGAGCCAGCTCTGCTGGATGATGATAGGGCAATAGAAAAGCCCCGGTGGCAAGCTTGATGTTGGTGGTCTTCTCAATAGCCTGAGCGATGATCAGATCCGGCGAGGGGCAAGGCTCCCAGGGCGTGGTGTAGTGTTCACCAATCCAGACCTCGTCGTAGCCGACCTCATCAAGAAAACAGATGTAGTCGAGGTTGTGTTTATGTCCGTCAAGAATACTGCGATGCGGTGGATTATTTGGCATCATAAACGCGCCAGTTTTCATTTTTTTCCCCTGTCTAAGTAGGCTTATAAAAAGCCTTGTGAAATAAGTCTTTTTATATAAGACCCTGTATTGTGATCCTGTAAAAAGCCAGATAAAGAATCATTTTATTTTTTATCTGCTCAGCATTATTAGCTTAGCTTTGCTGTAATAGCTAGCTTAGGTCAAGCCCCCTACACACTAACACCCCGGCAATGGGTCTTCAGTTTAGCCAAGCCTAAAACAAAAAACCCGCACCTTTCGGCACGGGTTTTCAATACTCAAGATACCACCAGGGGCAATCTTCTTACATATATTTCTTCAACTCCAGACGAGCGATCTGGTTACGATGCACTTCATCGGGGCCATCGGCAATACGCAGAATACGGGTATGTGCCCAGGCTTTTGCCAGACCGACGTCTTCGGTGACACCGGCACCACCATAAACCTGGATAGCATCGTCGAGAATCTTCAGGGCCATAATCGGCGCTGCGACTTTGATCATGGCAATTTCTGCCCGCGCTACTTTGTTACCAACGGTATCCATCATATGAGCAGCTTTAAGGGTTAATAAGCGGGCCATTTCAATATTGATACGAGCATCGGCAATGCGCTCGGACCAGACCGATTGCTCAGAGATCTTTTTACCAAAGGCGACCCTGTCCATAGCACGGGTACACATCAGCTCTAATGCGCGCTCGGCAACCCCAATCACGCGCATGCAGTGGTGAATACGACCCGGCCCTAAACGACCCTGGGCAATTTCAAAACCACGACCTTCACCCAGGAGGATATTGGAGGCAGGCACCCGAACATCTTCAAACAGCACCTGACCATGACCATGAGGCGCATCGTCATAACCAAATACCGGCACCCAGCGCTCGACGGTGACACCGGGGGTCTCTGGTTCCACCAAAATCATCGATTGCTGAACATGCTTGGCAGCATCTGGATCAGTTTTACCCATGACGATCCAGATTTTGCAGTTGGGCTCATGAACACCGGAGGAAAACCATTTGCGACCGTTAATAACGTATTCATCGCCATCGCGCTTGATGCTGGTTTCGATATTGGTCGCGTCCGAGGAGGCAACGGCTGGTTCGGTCATACAAAATGCTGAGCGAATTTCGCCTTCGAGCAGGGGTTGCAGCCACTTGTCTTTATGCTCTTGCGTGCCATAACGCTCGATGGTTTCCATGTTGCCGGTATCCGGTGCCGAGCAGTTGAATACTTCTGGCGCAAATTTGCACTTGCCCATGATTTCGCACAGTGGCGCGTACTCCAGGTTGGTTAAACCTGCACCGCGTTCACTCTCTGGCAAAAACAGATTCCACAGGCCTTCCTTTTTTGCCAGAGCTTTCATTTCTTCCATGACCGGGGGCACACACCAACGACCACCGTCTTCAAGCTCCTGATAAAACCTTTCTTCATTGGGATAGACGATGCGATCCATAAAATCCTGGACCCGTAACTGTAGTTCGCGCACCTTATCTGAATACTCAAAGTTCATGCTTTTCTCCTCTTTAATACGCCACAAAACACTTGAAAAAATTTGGCGTTACTTTAACCCTTGAGCCACCAAATGTCGCGGCCAATAATGGTCGTTGATAAGCCTGAACTGAGTGCGGGCCCCACATTCTCAATATTTGAGAACACCGTTAACAGGCCCAAAAGTAAACGATCATCGTTTTCGTCTAAGCGATTGCATCGACCGGGGATTACTTGCTACCGTACCGATCCCAAAATCATTCACATAGACAACACAAGCCGCTGAGCCAATGGTTCTCGGCAAACAGGAGAGTAGCTTATGACTGGCCCCCTAGCAGGATATAAAGTAATCGAACTGGCGGGCATTGGCCCCGCCCCCATGTGCGCCATGATGCTCTCGGATATGGGTGCAGAGGTGGTGCGTGTTGACCGACTGGCCGATGCCGGACTCGGTATCGCCATGCCTAAAAAATATAACTTTCTGGGCCGTGGTCGCAAATCCATTGCCATCGATCTGAAAAACCCGGACGGTATCGAAGCCCTGCTAAAACTAATAGACGGTGCAGACTGCGTGCTAGAGGGTTTTCGCCCCGGCGTCATGGAACGCCTGGGCATGGGTCCAGATGTTTGCCTCGAACGTAACCCCAAACTGGTCTATGCCCGCGTTACAGGTTGGGGTCAGGAAGGACCATTATCTAAATGCGCCGGTCATGATTTGAACTACATTGCCCTCTCCGGTGCGCTCCACGCCATTGGTCGCAGCAATGATGAGCCACCGACGCCACCACTCAACCTGGTGGGTGATTTCGGCGGCGGCACGATGTTTGTCTTAACCGGTATTCTCGCCGCCCTACTAGAAGTGAAAAGCTCAGGACTGGGCCAGGTGGTCGATGCCGGCATGGTCGATGGCGCATTGTCACTGATGACGTCTATCTATGGCATGCACGCAGGTGGTGTGCAGAGCGATGAGCGGGCCTCAAATATCCTCGACAGCGGTTCGCATTTTTATAACACCTACGAAACCAAGGACGGCCGTTACGTTTCTATTGGCTCCATCGAGACCAAATTCTACGCCGAACTACTTGAGAAAATGGGGATCGAACCGGACTCTATGGCACCCCAGATGGAACGGGAAAGCTGGCCAGCCATGAAGGAGAAACTCAAAGCGTTGTTTTTAACCAAGACTCGCGGTGAATGGTGCGCAATTATGGACAATACCGACATCTGCTTTGCACCGGTATTGACCCTGGAAGAAGCCCCTGATTATCCACACAACAAAGAGCGGGACGCCTTTGTCGAAGTCGAAGGTGTTATGCACCCAGCCCCAGCGCCTCGGTTTAGCCGCACGCCTTCATCCATTAAAGGTCCAGCGCCAAAAACCGGTGTTCATACCGAAGAAGTATTGACTGCCTGGGGAATCTCCAACGATGAGATCTCTACGCTAAGAGCAGGCGGAGCTATCAAGTAATTTTAAGTAAGATTAGGCAAGTAAATTTAAGCTAGTAAGTTTAAGGGACTGCTAATAAAAACAAATATACACAGCCTTTCGACTCAGATAAAACAACGATCTGAGTCGAAAGGCTGATTCTCTCCTTCTATAAAAACACCATAATCCGCCAGAAGTCAGTTGATCTAGCTTCGATATCATTCGGCAGGCAATTGCCAGTTTATGGGTTCTTCCGCTCTGCTTGTTAAATAAGCATTAGTTTGGGAAAACGGTTTGCTACCAAAAAATCCTCGATAAGCCGATAAAGGTGAAGGATGAGGTGAGCGGATCACACAATGTTTTTGCTGATCTATAAAACTGCCTTTCTTTTGCGCGTAGCTGCCCCACAGAATAAATACCAGACCTTCCCGCTCCTCGTTCAGGGCTTGAATAGCCCGGTCGGTAAAGGTCTCCCAACCCTGATTTTGATGTGCTCCCGCTTGACCGGCAACAACAGTGAGCGTGGCATTCAACAACAGCACACCCTGCTCGGCCCAATGATTCAGACAACCATGGGCGGCGGGAACAATGCCTAAATCACTGTCGAGTTCCTTATAGATATTCACCAAAGACGGTGGCGTTGCAACACCGGGAAGCACTGAAAAACACAAACCATGGGCCTGATTTGCCCCGTGGTATGGGTCCTGACCTAGCACCACCACTTTAACTTTGTTAAAAGGTGTTTTATCAAAGGCAGAAAACCAGTTATCATTGGCTGGGTAGACTATCTTGCCCTGTTTTTTTTCAGCCAGCAGAAAAGCACGCAGGGCCGTCATATAAGGTTTATCAAACTCCTCACCCAGTACTTTCAACCAGGAGGGATGAAGTTTGATGGAACGCTGTTCGGTCATAGTAGTTCGATTAAATCAGTTCGGACATAGCAGCTCACTCACGAAAATACCCAGTCCGCCAAAACGTAGCGCTATTCTGGCCGCATATGCGGGAATAACAGTACGTCTCGAATAGACGGCGAATCGGTGAGCAACATCACCAGTCGATCAATACCGATGCCTTCACCGGCCGTAGGAGGCAGGCCGTATTCCAGCGCTCTGACATAATCCGCATCGTAATGCATGGCCTCATCATCACCGGCATCTTTTTCTCTGGCTTGTTCGAGAAAACGTTCGGCCTGGTCTTCGGCGTCATTCAGCTCAGAGAAACCATTGGCTATCTCTCGTCCGCCGACAAAGAACTCAAAGCGGTCAGTCACAAAAGGATCATCATCATTGCGACGGGCCAATGGTGACACCTCGGTAGGATAAGCGGTGATAAAGGTGGGATTATCGAGACGATGCTCAACAGTTTTTTCAAATATTTCTATCTGTACCTTGCCCAGCCCCCAGCTATCCTTTAAGGGTATTTCCAGCTTTTTAGCGACGGCACAAGCGCTGTCGAGATTATCAATGTCGCCTATTTTCAAATGCTCGTTGTAATACAGAATGGACTCAATAATGGTCAGGCGATCAAAAGGCTGAGCAAAATCGTAGTCGCTGCCCTGATAAGTCACCGTCGTCGAACCCAACACCGTTTCACAGAGTTTACGGAGCATGTCTTCGGTGAGATCCATCAGATCACGGTAGTCGGCATAGGCTTCGTAAAATTCGAGCATGGTAAATTCAGGATTATGTCGCGTAGACAGGCCTTCATTGCGGAAATTTCGATTTACTTCGTAAACCTTTTCAAAGCCACCCACCACCAGACGCTTTAAATACAGCTCCGGGGCGACCCGCATATACATTTCCTGATCCAGAGCATTATGGAAGGTCACAAAAGGTTTCGCCGTGGCACCGCCGGGAATGATCTGCATCATCGGGGTTTCGACTTCCATAAAGTCCCGTTGATTTAGATAGTGACGGATAAAATCAATAATTTTTGAACGCAGCTGGAAGACTCGTCGAGAATCACTATTAACAATTAAATCTACATAACGCTGTCGGTAACGCATTTCCTGATCAGCCAGGCCATGAAATTTTTCAGGCAGAGGCCGAAGGGATTTGGTTAACAACTCGTATTGATCGAGGTTGACATACAGGTCGCCGCGCCCAGATTTATGCAGGGGCCCACAAACACCCACCAGGTCACCAACATCCCAGTGGCCGTAGCGGGCTTTAATATCTTGCTGGACGGTTTTATCGGCGTAGAGCTGGATTTGCCCGGAGACATCCTGAAGCACCATAAACGGGCCACGTTTGGCCATCACACGACCAGCGACACTGACGATATGATTGAGGTTTTCCAGCTCCTCTTTGTCTTTATCGGCAAAGCTTTCCTGCAATTTATCGGCAAAATCAGAGCGGCGAAATTCATTGGGAAATGCTGAGGCATTATCCTCCACGCCTTTTTCACGAATCGCCGTCAATTTGCTGCGCCGCTCGGCAATTAACTGATTTTCGTCAACCGGAGTTTTATCGTCTTTGCTCATTAGGCTATTTCACTCTTTATCGTCGGGTCAAAAATATTTTGGGTGGAGGTTTTAGCCACCATGTTGTGGATATCGCTACAAACCGGCCTTCAGACTGGCCTCGATAAAACGGTCTAAGCCGCCATCCAGTACCTGTTGGGTATTGTGGGTTTCAATATTGGTGCGCAAGTCTTTAATACGGGAATCATCCAGCACGTACGAGCGTATCTGACTGCCCCAGCCAATATCCGATTTATTATCTTCAACGGCCTGGGCACTTTCTTTGCGCTTTAATTCTTCCAGCTCATAAAGTTTTGCTTTGAGCATTTTCCAGCATTTATCTCGATTCTGATGCTGGGAGCGCTCGCTCTGACATTGCACCACAACACCGGACTCCAGATGCGTCATACGCACAGCGGAATCAGTTTTATTAACATGCTGACCACCGGCACCGCTGGCTCGGTAGGTGTCTTCTCGCACATCGGATTTACTGACATCAATGTCAATATCATCGTCAATTTCTGGGGATACGAAAACCGCTGCAAAGGACGTGTGCCGACGACTGCCCGAATCAAAGGGTGATTTGCGCACCAGACGGTGGACGCCAGTTTCAGTACGCAACCAGCCAAAGGCAAATTCGCCCTTGAATTGCACGGTGGCACTTTTAATACCTGCCACGTCACCTGGTGAAACTTCTATTAACTCGGTTTCAAAACCTTTGTCATCGCCCCAACGCAGGTACATACGTAAGAGCATTTCTGCCCAGTCCTGGGCTTCGGTGCCGCCTGAGCCAGACTGGATATCGAGGTAAGCGCTGTTGGCATCCATGGCCCCGGAAAACATTCGGCGAAACTCTAATACTTCGAGGCGAGCCTTTAGTTCAGCGATTTCTGACTCGACCTCTTCGAGGGTCTCGGCGTCATTTTCTTCGACGACCAGTTCGAGTAATTCGCCGGTCTCTAATATACCGCTGTCCAGGGTTTCAATGGTCTTAACCACCAGCTCCAGGGCAGCGCGTTCTTTGCCTAACTTCTGGGCTTGCTCGGGTTCGTTCCAGACATCGGGTTCGCCAAGTTCAAGCTCGACTTCTGCTAGCCTGTCCTTTTTATGGTCGTAGTCAAAGGTACCCCCTGAGCACGTTGGTACGCGCCTGAAGGTCTTCGAGGGTGATCCTTATTTGATTTACTTCCAACATAAAAAGGTCGCTTGGCTGTGAATGGAATCAACAAAATGGGTGCAACGGAACAAGCCCGCTAGTCTACCGAAATGCGCTTGCTCAGACTAGGCGGCCGGGTCAGATTGCCAAACGGGCGCGCTACGCTGGGTAGCGCGATTAGGCAAGGCTAAAAGCCTGATCCGCCAGCCCAGGCTACAACTTCAAGCGATAACTTCAATCTATAAACCCGGCCACAGACCGCCGGAAACTGGAATCGTCACACCGGTGATGTAACTGGACTCTTCACTGGCCAGGAACAAAGCCGCGTTGGCAATATCTTCCGGCTCGCCCATGCGTTTAAGCAGGTTTTTCTCGGCAAATTCATCAGCGACAGCCTGGCCAACATCTTTCAGAGCCAGGGTGCGAATAATCCCCGGAGCAATGCAATTAACATTAACGTGGGGCGCTAATTCTTCAGCCAGACTTCGCGTCAAAGAGGTCACACCCGCTTTGGCTGCACCGTAATCGGCATGTCCGGCGGCACCGGCATATTCGATGGATGAAACGTTGACAATTTTCCCGTATTTTTTCTCAAGCATTGCCGGAGCGAGCTTTCGGGTGAGGTGGAAGATACCTTTCATATTGACGGTAAAACACATGTCCCAGCGCTCCTCCTGAACGTCAATCACGGGCGTGTACTTGGCATCTAGCCACAAACCGCCGACCACGTTGACAATAATATCCACCCGATCAAAATGTTCTCGGCTACCTGCCAGCAATTCATCCACTTCACTTTCAACCAATACACTACCGCGTTGGGCGAAAACCTTTGCGCCTTTTGCCAGTAATGGTTCGATCTCCTCCACGCCCTGGGCCAGGCGGCTACCTGAAATATCGGTCATAATCAGCGAGGCGCCCTGCTCGGCAAAACGTTTTGCAACGCTCATGCCCATAGGGCCGCCGGCACCGGTGACCAATGCTACTTTGTCTTTTAATCTCATCGTTTTCTCCAATTTAATTGATTATGTTTTCAAATAATAATTCGTTTAAACCCTTACGCTATGCCGATCGGCCCTTGATGATTAAAGCATGCGGTCATAACACGACTTAAATCATAGCCGTCTTGCGAGCCTGCCAGCTCCCGTATTGAATGCATGGCAAAAGTTGGCACACCGACATCCAGGGTTGGCACGCCGATTTGCGTGGCGGTGATGGGGCCTATGGTACTACCACAACCGAGATCGGTGCGGGTAACAAAAGATTGTAAAGGCACGGCTTGAAGCTCACACCACTGGCGAAATAGTGCTGCGGTGACACTGGTGGTCGCGTAGCGCTGGTTGGCATTAATTTTTAACACGGGGCCACGATTTAACACCGGCACATGGTTGCCGTCATGTTTACTGGCGTAGTTTGGGTGCACACCATGGGCGTTGTCAGCGGAGATCATCAACGATCGGCTGATGGCTCGGGCTCGCGCTTGCCCATCGGGGAGCATGCGTTCCAAAGTAGTTTGCAGCATTGGCCCCTGCGCGCCGCAGGCTGAGGCACTGCCGACTTCTTCATGGTCGGTGCAAACTAGCATGCAGGTTTGTGGCGTCTGGCTATCTGCACAAACCTTAAGCAGCGCCTGCAAGCCACAAAAGCAACTGAGCAAATTATCCAATCGTGCCGAGGCAATAAAATCATTGTTCAAGCCAATTTGCGCGGGAGCCTGGGTGTCGTAAAAACATAACTCGTAATCGAAAACCTCTATATCAGGAGTATCTTTAAGATCATCATGCTCACTCAATAATTGGCGAGCCAATAAGGTCCGGAAATCCTTGCACTCATCACTGCCCGCTTCAAATAAAATAGGCGGAATATCAGTTTGCGGATTTACCGTGCGGTTTTTATTGGCTTCCCGATCCAGATGAATCGCTAAACTAGGGATAGTGGCTACCGGACGCTGGAAATTTATTAGCCGCTTATTCAAGCTATTGCTTTGCTTATCTCGATACACCACTCGCCCAGCTATGGATAGATCCCGATCAAACCAGGGGTTCAATAAGGCTCCACCATAGACTTCGACGCCCAACTGGAAATAATCTTTTATTTTCTCTGGCTGGGGTTTGACCATCAGCGTTGGGCTATCGGTGTGGGCTCCGACCATTCGGATACCCACATCCAGGCTACTCGATGCAGTATTTGTCGATACACCCTGAATAAATGCAATAATCGAAGAATCGTTACGCGTTAGATAATATCGACCGCCCTCATTAAGCGACCATTCATCGCCTTCAGCAAGCTGCTCAAAACCGGCGTCTTCCAGCATAGATGCGATATTCTGAGTGGCGTGAAAAGGCGTGGGAGAGCGTTCAATAAATTCCAGTAATTGCTGATTGAATTCCTGCGTGGGCTGCTGATTGACTTCTTTACGGCTGGCTTGCGATGTCATGATATTTATTCGCCTGTCTTTTAATCACAGAAGTGTTTATCGATGGTTTTTTGTTGCTGGCTGGGATTTTCGTTGGTCGCGCTTTCAAGTAACTAAATGCCTTTTTACGAGCCGGGTTTCTTACCAGAAAGCCGAGTCAACAAACTCGACGTATCCCAGCGGCCGCCACCCTGGGCCTGAATATCCGCATAAAACTGATCGACCAGGGCGGTGACCGGTATTTGAGCACCGTTTGCCCTGGCCTCACCAAGCACCATGCCCAGGTCTTTACGCATCCAGTCAACCGCAAAGCCGTGTTCATAGTCACCGGCCAACATGGTCTGATGTCGGTTTTCCATTTGCCAGGATTGCGCGGCACCCTTTGAGATCACCTTGATGACCTCCTCCGCATCCAGACCCGCCTGATTTGCAAAGTGTAAACCTTCGGCTAAACCTTGAACGATACCGGCGATACAAATCTGATTAACCATTTTACAGAGCTGACCGTTGCCTGCCGGGCCCATCAACCTCACCGTCTGGGCAAAACTTTCAATGACCGGGCGAGCCGTATCAAAGATGCTTGCTTCGCCGCCGCACATAACCGTCAAGCGGCCATGTTCCGCGCCCTGCTGGCCACCGGATACCGGTGCGTCGATAAAGCCTAGTTCGCGCGCCTCGCAAGCGGTACTAATTTCGCGAGCTAATGCCGCCGAAGCGGTAGTGTGGTCTACCAGGATACTGCCCGAAGACATAGCATCCAGCGCCCCGGCTTCGCCATAGCAAATTTCCCGGACATCGTCGTCCTGACCCACACAGGTAAATACTGTATCTGCATCAACCACTGCCTGAGCAGGACTGGTCGCAGCAATGCCCTGATATTGTGCAATCCAGTCATCGGCTCTCTTCTGCGTGCGGTTATATACTGATACCTGGAAACCGGCTTCGCTGAGATGACCTGCCATGGGGTAACCCATCACGCCAAGCCCTAAAAAAGCTACTTTTTTTATCATCCAAACATTCCCATCAAACTAAGCCATTCGAACAAACTTCTGCTGATCATACGCCAGCAAACACAAAGCCAAACAACACTGCACCGAGCACCAATCTATACCAGACAAAGGGCATCATGCCGATTCGATTGACCAGAGCAAGGAAAAAATGAATGCAGGTAAACGCCGTAAGTGCCGAAACAACCATCCCAATCAGCATGTCACCCCAAGGCACAAGGGCCTGGCCCGAGACTGAGGCGGGGGCAGTTCCAAACTGGACAGCCTGGTAGCCACCACTGAGCACAATCACGGGGATAGCCAGCAGAAATGAATAACGCGCTGCCTCGGTTCGCTTAAAGCCCAAGGCCAGGGCAGCGGTCATGGTAATACCAGATCTTGAGGTTCCGGGTATCAGAGCAAGCATTTGCGCCAGACCAATCATCAAAGCGCTTTTCCAGGTAAGGCTATTCATATCCAGTTGATGAACGCCCTTTTTGTCCGCCAGGGCCAACACTATGGCAAAAATAATAGTGGTGCTCGCTATTACTGCAATCGAACGTAAATAGGTCTCGACAAAATCACCCAATAACAGACCACCCAGCCCTACCGGGATAGTGCCGATAGCCAGGTACCAGACCAGGCGACTCTCAGGGGAAGAACCACCGCCGCTTATTGATTTTAGCCACCCGGCGGCGAGCTGATAGATTTCATCCCGCAAATAAAAGATAACCGCGAATAGAGACCCGACATGAACGGCAATATCAAAAGCCAAACCCTGATCGGATAAATCCAGTATCTGGGCCGGAATAATCAGGTGGGCAGAACTTGAGATAGGTAAAAATTCAGTCAGTCCCTGAACAATTGCCAGCAATACTAACTGTAAAATATCCACAATATACCTTTCTAGTTATTTGGCTCGCGAATCTAGTTGCCTGGCTGCCGAAGCCTTTGGCGTTTGGTCCAGCTAATTTCATTGCGCAAATAAAGCGGCTCGACCTGATCCACTGGAACACCCCCACCGCGCCGGTAATTATCTATTGCCAGCGTGAGGACTTGTTCAGCATCGCTGCTAAGCTCCTCGTATATCACTAGAGGCCGTACCGATATTCGCTTTCGAAACTGCCAGCCGTCCCCGACTCCGATAGCGGTAACAACAAGTTCGCTCAGGTTCTGAGTGCTTTGATTAAGCATACTCGCGCCGACATCATCTGGGATATTTAGGGCATCGGGGTATAGCTCTCTGGCAAGCCCATCAATATTCATATAAACACCCCAATAAACTTCGTTCATTCTTGCATCAATCATCGGCATGACGGCTTGGCCCCTACCCACCAAACCTCTTTCTATCGCTAGTTGCGCGATGGACTGCAAGGTGGATACCGGTAAGACCTGAAGATTTGCACCAAAAGCGAGGCCCTGCACCACACCCATGCCAATGCGTAGGCCAGTAAAAGAACCCGGCCCCTGATTAAAACTGATGGCGTCGATGTCAAGTATCGACAAACCACTGCGTTTAAGTAGCTCATCGACCAGGGGCAAAATTAATTGAATATGCTGCCGAGGTTTTGATTCACGTAATACGGATATAGCTCCGTCGTTAGACAAAGCTACCGAACAGGAACTTGAGGCTGTATCTATAGCAATGATTTTTACCACAATTCTGCTATCGCCAACTAAAAATCCCCCCAAAAGTGGGGGGATTTTATTGCTAATTTATCGAGCTATTATTTACTAGCCTATTCTCAGTCTAGCTGATTTTATCAAGCTATCCACCTAAAGCTACTTTGCTTTTGGTGGACGACCACGTCTCTTAGGTGCTGCTGCAACCGATACTGACTTGGCCTTCGCCGGTCTACCGCGTTTTTTGACTGCGCTAACTGGAGCCTTGGTAGCAACACCCTTAGCGGCTGCAGACTTCGCAGGTCGACTGCGTTTCTTCGGTGTAGCGCTGACCGCGCTAGCTGGTTTTGCCGTTGCTGGCCGCCCACGTTTTTTTGGTGCCGCTTTAGCCACTTTAGTCTGAACGGCAGCCTCTCTTTTAGGACGTCCTGGGCGTCCTGGCGTTTTAACCGGTTTCGCTAAAGATTTGGCCGCTTTCTTTTCGACCGTTTTAATTTCCATCTGGGCTTTTTTTGCAGCGCTTTTAACTTTTGAGCTAGCACTCCTTTTGGCAAGCTTCAATTTCCGAGCATCCATTAAGGCGCGTCTTTTTCGCCAACGGGTTTCAAATTTTTCCAGAGTAGATTTGAGATGCTCTTCCGCTTGCCCAGCAAGCCTGACTTCAAGAGCGAGAATCCTTTCTTCGGCACTCACTTCAGCGCTTTCAACCTGTTGTAAAATTTTAGCCACTTTTACTTTCGCTTTAACAAGGCTGGCCTTTCTGTGTGCTTCATCTACGGACACCACTGCTTTCGCGACTGCTGCATAGGCTCTATCCACCAGGGCTTGAGATGCGCGGGTTCCCTTCTTAGCTGCTTCTACACGCCGGGCTTTCAGCTTGCCTCGTGCAATGCGAAGATTGTTCTGATGACGCTCCACTTCCGCCTGAGCCGACTTAAAGCTCTGCTCCACTTTATCAATTGCTGATAACGCTTTTGTCGATAAGCGCTTATTCTTTTGAGGGGTTTTATTTGCAACTTTTTTTGTGGCTGAACGCGCCATAAATCTGCTCCTAAATGCCGAAAATGTTAGCGTATGATTTTTACAGGTTGGTAGCTTGCGCGATTTTAATACAAGCGCATTAAATAACCAAGATATATCTATGGATATTTATTTATATATTATTCGTATACATTAACGAAGTGATTCTATTTTTAAATTAGGTAGATGGGTGAAGCAGTATTTCACCACGTGTTTTTAATTATTAATTCTTCCAGTAACGTTATATGTCTTGAAGTGCTGTTTAAGCAGGGCATCAATAGTAATTCGGCACCCCCAGATTGTCGGAAAAGATCGCGATATTGCAGACCAACTTCTTCCAATGTTTCCAGACAATCCGTTGCAAAGGAAGGACAAATAACATCTACATTTTGAACGTCATCCTGCGCCCAACTGACCAGGGTTTCGTCTGTATAAGGCTTTACCCAATTTGCCGGCCCAAAACGTGACTGGAAACTATAGGCCCACTCATCGACATTCAGTTCTAGTTGCTCGGCGAGAAGGCATGCGGTTTTTTTGCATTGATCAATATAGGGATCACCCTTGTCGACATAACTTTCCGGCAGGCCATGAAATGACATTAATAATTTTTGTTTCTTGCCAGTAGTATGCCAGTGCTCTGTCACTGAGCTTGCTAAAGCTTCAATATAGAAAGGCTCATCATGATAATCATGAACACATCGGATATCTGGGATATTTCGACGGGTCTTGTTAATGCTCTGTAAACGATCATACACAGCACCCGTTGTGGTCGAAGAAAACTGGGGGTATAGGGGCAGCACCAGTATTTTATCAATACCCCTGCCAAGCATTCCCTCTATTTCGCTTTCTATGCTCGGCTCGCCGTAGGTCATAGCCCAGACGATTTCAATAACCGGGCCGCTGTTCTCGACGGTGCTCTGGGCAATGCCTTGATGCCCCAATTGAGGGGACTGACACAAACCCTCAGCTAAGCCCTGACTATATTTACGTAGTGGCGAGCCCTGTTCGGTCCAGATACTTGCATAGGCGCGAGCGACCTTTCGCGACCGCAAAGGCAGAATGATGGTGTTGAGTAATATTTTCCAGGGTAGTCGCGGGGCATCGATCACTCTGGGGTCAGATAAAAACTCCCGCAAGAATCGCCGCACGGAGGCAGCTGTCGGCGATTCTGGAGTGCCCAGGTTGACTAAAATGACACCGCTTTTTGAATCAGGCACTGGGCTTTACTCTAGGTATCGTTCCGACAAACGGCCATATCCGCCTCGCCGTTATAACCATTCATTAACGGATCGTTGAGCCCTGGTTAGTCGTCTTTTAGTGCGCTAACTAAACGCTGCTGAACCGTATCGAGATCACCAACACCGTCTACGCGCACATAGCCAGCCGCACCTTCTGGTTTACCGGCAGCTAATTCAGTATAAAAACTTACCAGCGGTTCGGTTTGCTCATGATAGACATCCAGACGTTTACGCACGGTTTCGGCACTGTCATCAGCGCGCTGAATCAGCGACTCACCTGTAGCATCGTCCAGACCTTCTTTTGCGGGTGGATTATGTGCAATATGATATATTCGCCCTGAGGCTTCGTGGACTCGACGGCCGCTAAGTCTTGCGATGATTTCTTCATCTTCAACATAGACTTCTATCACGTAATCTATATTTACTCCGGCTTCAATTAAAGCTTCCGCCTGTGGAATAGTCCGCGGAAAACCATCAAACAAAAAACCATTCACGCAATCTGGTTCTTCTATGCGCTCTTTAACCAGCGCAATAATCAACTCGTCTGAAACCAGACCCCCAGACTCCATAATATCTTTGGCTTTCAAACCCAGTTCAGTGCCGGCTTTTACCGCCGCACGAAGCATATCGCCGGTCG
>JAHRWI010000098.1 GCA_019090225.1 Porticoccaceae bacterium | reverse complement strand
CGAAAGGCACCGGGTTGGGGTAATGACCCGTGGCGACAAGACCAGCCACATGGGCCATATCGACCATCAAATAAGCACCCACCTTGTCGGCGATATCGCGAAAGCGCTGCCAGTCCATCACCCGCGAATAGGCGGAAAACCCGGCAATAATCATTTTTGGCTTATGCTCAAGAGCCAGCGCCTCGACCTGTGCATAATCCACCTCGCCAGTCGCGTTATCCAGCCCGTACTGCACAGCATGGTAGGTCTTGCCAGAAAAATTAGGCTTGGCACCGTGAGTAAGATGACCACCATCTGCCAGACTCATACCCAGCACGGTATCACCCGGCTCACACAAAGCCTGATACACCGCCGCATTAGCCTGAGACCCCGAGTGCGGCTGAACATTGGCATAGGCCGCGCCAAACAGGGCTTTGGCTCTATCTACCGCCAGCTCTTCGGCCTGATCAACAAATTCACAACCGCCGTAATAGCGCTTATGAGGATAGCCTTCGGCATATTTATTGGTTAGCACCGTACCCTGAGCAGCCATCACCAGCGGACTGCAATAGTTCTCCGAGGCAATTAACTCAATGTGCTCTTCCTGGCGGCGCTCTTCGCTCTGGATGGATTGCCAGATATCGGGATCGAATTCCGCTAAAGTCTGCTTAGAATCAAACATAGTCATGGCTCACGCTGGGCCGCAGTTGCGACAATCAAGCCGCTGGGGGCGACAAACAAAAATGAGCGCGAATTTTACATGATCCAGAGCAGCGAGCCTATGCCCGCCAGGTCAATAATCACTTAAATTATTGTCGAACGAAGTAATGACAATCTCTACATGCGGGCAAGCCAGTATCTAAAACAACTAAGGGTTCAAACTGGCAGTCGTTTCTGACAAGTTGATGCTGACATATCTCAAGCGCTGATCCCTCATCAAGGTAAGCTCAACTTCATCGCCCTGCTCATAATTCATCAGGATGCGCATAATTTGCCTCGGCGACCTAACCACTCTGCCGCCGCAACTAAGGATCACATCACCGCCCTGAACGCCCGGTATTGCCTCTGGCATCACATCAACCACGAGCACACCATGGGAAGCACCAAAGTAACGCCCCAGCTCGGCATTAAGTTCCGCCAATTCCAGACCTTTAACGACCCGCTTGGGCAGACCGCCGGCAAGACGACCGTAGTGCTCCATAAATGGCAGGACGGTGGCAGCGTGCTCTGGATCAAGTTCGATACTGGCCACCATCGAGTCCAGATTGGTTTCTCTTTGGCTCGATAATTCCGGTGAGCCAGTGTAGGGCACCGTAGGTTCATGGCGGAATGGTCGGCAGCCATCATCTCCCTCACAATATAAGTCGCCGCGCCGCGCCTCAGCAATCAGGATCGCCTCAAAGTGTCGATTACCACGTTGCAAGCTCATCTGCACTTCGTCGCCGGGCCGGACATTGGCAAGCGCGTCGTAAGCGCCCTGTAACACTGCGTCACGGCCCACTGAATCACTCACTGAATCACCTAAGGGTTTACCACTGATAGCAGTAACCAGATCACCCGCTTCGATGCCAGCTTTTGCCGCCGCCGCATCCGGCAGGATTCGAGTTACGCGCACACCGGCTTGAGACGAGGGGATCAGGAAAATACCCAAAAACCCCTGCTCAGTTGTATCTGACCCTTGTTCTTCCATGAGCAGGGCCAGGGTTTTGCGCGCTTCATAAAGAGCCGCTTTCGCGTGCTCCAAATTCATGCGCGCCCTGGCGAGTTCTGCCTCCCTGACAGAGCCTCCCTCGTCAACGCCATAAACAGAACTAAAGCCGAAGCCAGAGACCAGCAACATCGTTGCCAGGCCTCGACTGATAAAATATCTAACTTGCCTCATCATCCATCACTCTTAAAAAAATTACTCAACCCAGGTTGCCAATAACCGCGCTTAACATTATCGATCAAAACAGATATTTCTCTGGCACCGGTTGATGACGCAAGGCCGTCAACTGCTTAACCAGGCTGTTCCGGTACAGCCACAACTTTCTCTGTCGTGCCGGTGAGCTACGCAGTATCGCCGTATCCACCAACTGAATCTCCTCTTCCAGCATCGCATCCCATAAGGCCTCATCACCTGCATACAAATGCCGGACAAATTTGCCTCGAGGACGATTGTCGGCGCCTTGCGCACGGACATCGTTGGTCTCAATTTTTTGGCCAGTGGCTATCTGAACTGGCGACTCCAGGCCACTTGCTCCCTCACCTGAGGCTTGATCTGGCCCCTCTGGCCAAACGCCCTCCTGCCCTGATCGCATAAAAAAAACCATTGCCACAAGCACCAGCGTGGCCGCAATGCCACTACCCACCGGGATAAGAGCATCGCGTCGAAAGCGATGCCAAAACCGTCGCTGAGGGTATAACTGTTTTTCAAGCTCGTCCCAGACAGAAGCCTCAGGCACCAACGGCGCAAGCTGCTGTAAACCCCTATCAATGTCCTTATCAGTTCTACTCATCATGCTTCTCTCTTGTCGAATCTTCTCTTAGCAACTCAGCCGAGGCTTCCCTGTCAAGCGCCCACCAACGCTTTAACTGTCGTCGTGCGCGCATCAACTGGGATTTGGAAAAACTCGGAGTTTTACCCACCAACTCGGCAATCTCCTGATGGGTGTAACCCTCCACCGCATACAACCAAAGCACTGCCCGGCGGGTTGGTGCCAGCATCGCGAAGGCTCTGGCTAGATCCCGCTGCAAAGCAGGTCGATCCGTGCCGGGCCGATCCACGTCGATTTGCCCCATATCATCGACCAAAACTTCAAGGCCCTCGTACTTTTTATTGCTGCGCAGATGCATCAACGCAGCATTCACCACAATCTTTCGCACCCAGCTCCAGAACGGCGCTTCAAAACGAAACTGGTCGATTTTGCGGAACACCCGCAACATACTTTCCTGAAGAATATCGCGGGCAGCGTCAGGGTTCTGGCAAAAGCGCATAGCCAGCGTGTAAGCGGGCTTCTCAAAAGCATGGTAAATGACTTTGAAAGCCTG
>JAHRWI010000097.1 GCA_019090225.1 Porticoccaceae bacterium | reverse complement strand
TGGCCCACATAATGCGCTTGGGATTCATGGAATCCATCATAGTGAAAGCGACAATGTCATCCTGAAAGGTCAGGTAGATGTTTTCGAGAAAATATTCGCTGGGTATTTTATCCAGCTCAGCACCGCGCAAGCGAAAACGATGACGATTGTAAGTGTGGTCCAGACGATAAACAAAATGCGGCACCCATCCGGCATCGGCCTCAACGCAGACAATCTTAAGTTTGGGATTACGCATAAACACGCCGGAATTAACGAACATACTCATGATGTCCTGATTCGCCCGGATAATCGCATAGCCAGAGTTGATACTGGTGCCACGGAATTCCATGGATTTCATTTCGCCCGAGGTCAAAATATGGAAGCTCAACGGCAGCCCCAGATCAATCGCTGCCTGCCAAAAGGGGTCGAACATAAGATGATCATAATCCACGTCAGCAATCGCGGGCCGTCCCGGCAACATGACACCCTTTAACCCCAGGGCTTTAATCTTGCGCAGGTCTTCAATGCCTTCGTCAATGCTACGAATGGGTGTCTGCCCCAAACCGATTAGCCGATCCGGCGCAGGGTCACAGAACTCAGTAATCCACAAATTGTAAGCATCCATACAGGCCTTTTTATAATCGTGATCCGACAGATTGCAGATTTCCATCCCCACAGAAGGGTATATAACTTCACCCGCTATACCATCTTCATCCTGATCGAGGAGACGTGCAGCCGGATCCCATCCCCCTTTATGCAAATCTTCAACTTTGGCACCTTTGGTCGACAGTTTTTCTGGTGGAATTCCCGCTGCCGAAATCAGGCTTAGCGGGATAGCCTTTTTGATGCCTTTGATTTCAAAAATATCGCCTCGCTTTGGGTCATGGACAATATGCGGTGCAACATCGAAATATTTTTTATCGATACGATCAACGAAGGTTCCCGGTGGCTCGCAGACATGGGAGTCTGAAGAAATAATAGGTTTAAACATGACTTTCTCCTTTGTTTTATGGTTATTTGTGGGATTCTATGAACATTTACTCAGCGGGGTTCCGCCAACGCAACAACATGCTGTCTATATAGTACTGATGGAAACAGCTTAGCTAACAGCTGCCCATCGTTCCAGCAATGGCCTTAGCTACATGGCATCAACTTTCTGTAGAGGGTTGCAACCTGGCGCTACTAAGCTTGTCCAAATTTAGCAGCAGGTAAATAGCAAACGCCGGATTACCGAGCAAATTGGCCACTACAAACCACATCAGAGCCCTTTTAAGCGAACCCTCTAGCGTATAAACGAGGACTGCAAACAACACAAAACCAAATAATAAATCAGAGGTAACCTGGAATGCCCAGGTCTCCCGTTGATTGAGGATTTCAATAAACGTCGTTAAGGTTGGGTCAGCAATAAGGACCGGCATACTGAACAGCACATGGACGATCAACCCAACACAGATAATGATTTTTGTTATTTTCATGCAAACTCCCCTGAGCGACTCGGCTTGTGCCGATAGACGCTGCCTCAATTAGTGAAGTTGTTAAACATACCTACTAGCTCTTTATAAAGCTACTACAGAAGACCGGGCTTACATAAGGACATTGTAGCTGACACAACGAGGCTGCTTCTGACTTGAACTCCTTAAGCCGCTTCTATACGAATCAGCGCGCCAAAAACATCTTCTCTGGGAACTTCCAGAACATCGGGCGAATCGGCCGATGGACTCACATTAAGCCCTTTTGAAGCCAACGCTTTTGCCGTGCCCTCCACATCAGGGGACTGAAGTACCAAGGCGTACATACCCTCACGTCCGTCTTCGAGAAACTGAGCAATCGATTTGGCGAAAGGCTTAGAAGGATCTTCAACCTGGACCAGCTCAATGGCCCCGCCAGTTGGCGGTTGGCAAATGGCAGATCGCACACCGCGCTCTTTATCTGCTGCTTTATCAACAGCCGATGTGTCCATCGGCATATTGAACTGGCTACCGTAGACCGATACAGCGTGATCCAGATCCTGAACCGCGATAATCACCCGGGCAATACCTGATAATTTTGGCGCACCAGAGTCATCAAGGGCACCTTTGTATGGCGTATCAAAGGATTTAACCGGGTAAACCCGAATCAGCACACCGTGAGTAGAGCTGGGATGAACATCCCGTCCAAATGCGCCGGGCATTAAGGGCATAACATTGAGTCCCCGCTCGGCCAACTCTGCCGCCTCATCGTCGGGCACTGGCGCTTCCAGCATTAAGGCAAAAAAACCTTCGCCACGTCTATCCAGAAAACCCTGCAAGCTCTGACTCAGTGGTGTATCCGGATCCACCGGAGACATTAGTTCGATATTGCTGCCGCCCTCGGGTACACACATCCCCAGGGCTGCGCCATAGTCCTTAGTGCTCATTTTAGATAGATCAATGACTGGCATACCTAATTTCTCTCTGAACAGGCTAACGATGGCAGGATAGTCGTGAACTGCAATAGCAATGCGGGGCATTCCTGTAATCATAATATTTGCTCCTTTCTGGATGACAGACTTTTATTGTTACGAATCGAGTTAGCTAGGATCATGAATCTAATTAAATAGAATCATGAATCGAGTTGGATTTATTTGAAACCCTCGCATCCAAGTATAGGCTTAACTCTTGAATACGCATTTACCAATTTACCTATATTCAGATATAGAGTAACAACTATTTAACGATAAAGAGAATGACCAGGAGCGACACAACGTCAACATCAATCATAGTTGTTAAGGCTAAATGTCGATTACAATCAACCCGTCCTCACCTGAACGAGAATCCCATGGCTAGTTCACTATTAGATCAATTACAGAAAACCGGCCTCGTCGATGCCAGAAAGGCTAAGCAAGTAGTCAAGGACAAACGTAAGCAAGATAAAGTCCAGCGCAAAGGCCAACAGCCCGCTCCCGATGATAACAAACGCCAATTAGAACAAGCCAAAGCCGACAAAATTACCAAAGATCGGCTGCTCAATCTGGCAAGAAATGAAAAATCAGAGCGCAAAGCCATTGCGGCGCAAATTAAGCAATTAATAGA